>JBKJOD010000128.1:0-2500 GCA_046593245.1 Phycisphaerales bacterium | reverse complement strand
CCCCCTGCACGGCACACGCCCAGCTTGGAAAAAAAGATAAATCCAAACCCAGCACCCCAACGACCGCAAGCCCGCCAAGCAGACCCGGTGCTCCCGCCGCCCCGCCCGCGGTGGTATTGCCACCATCAATCCTTGATGATGTCCTGAAGAAGGGCCGAAGCCACGAATGGACGCTGAAAGTCTCGGTCCATCTGGACGCGTATCAGGATCAGAACATATACACCACCGCGCCGGGCATTCCCACCGCACCCGGCGTCCCCGCCGCGCCCGGTGGCACCGCACCGGGAACCATCCGTCCCGCCACCAAGCACGATACCGACATCCCCAAAGTTGTTCCCTTCCGGTTTGACACAGCTGCGGTCGTCTTTCCCACCCTTGCGTCTACCGCCACCAGTCAACTCGTTGGCAAGCCAATCGCCAAACTGACGATGGATGGCCGCGAACTCGGCGGCAAACCAGTTTGGATTGAAGACACCGGCAACGGCTCGCGCTATGGGCGTTGGGACTTGATCGCTCCATCCAAGGGCGAAGGCACCACCGGCCCGATCGAGGGCCGACAGATTGACTTTGATCTCGACTTGCCCGTCATCACATGGGAAACCATCTTCGACGAAGCCAAGGCCGCAAAGGTCGTTTGGCCGCAATCCGGCAAGTGGCCCAAGGACTGCGCATCGTCGCTTGGCACGACGACGATCGGTGATCTTCCGGTCATCGATCCGAATGCTCCTGCGGTGCGCGAGGCGATTACCTCCTGGTGCGGCGGCAAACCGCCGCAGAGCATCCCGCCGGTGCAACTCGCCAAGTTCATCGCGGCCAAGACCCTCGATCTGATCCAGCCCAGCGGCGACGGCCTTGTGAGTTCCAAAACCGGTCTGCTTCAGGGCTTCTACTTCCAAGGCGCGGAGCGTGTGTTGCGGGAAGCCAAGGGCAGCGAACTCGAAATTGCCAACGTCCTCTGCTCGCTCTATCGCGCCGCCGGGCTCCCCGCTCGCGTGGTGATCGGCTATGACCTGACCGACAGCAAGGGCTCCGGCGTCGGGCTCAAGCGCAAGCCGGGCGGTTCGATGCGCACCTGGGTCGAGTTTGCGCTAGTGGACGAGAAGGCCATCATGCCCGCGAATGCCCCCGTCGGCGCGGGCGAGCCCAAAACCATCTGGGTGCCCGTGGACATCGTGCATCAGCGCAAGAGCAGCAGCAAGGCCCCGCCCGTCGAGAAGCCCTGGAAGTTTTTCGGCAACAACGACGAGACCGATGACATCATTCCCATCGCCTTCCACTACCACCCGCCGCTGGCGGGGGTCATGGCCCACGGTTCACCGTGCTTCTGGGGATGGTTCACCACGCCGGAAATCCAGCAGGGCGAGCAGATGGTTCGATTTACAGCGATCACAACGCCGCGGACCGCCAACCCGACTGGTCCGATGCCGTATCGCTGATCCAGTTTTTCTGTGCCCCAACTGGTGGTCGTGGGTGGCACGGCTCAGAAGAGCCGTGCCACCAAACGCCCGCTGTTCCTACTTCCCGCGCCCGATGACATAGTACAGTATGAGTCCGATGAGCGGCAGGAAGAAGATGATCAGCAGCCACAAGAGCTTCTCACCGATGGACTTGCCACCGGTGACGATCTCGATCGCCGCAATGATGAACAGAATCAGGTGGATGATGCCAAGTACGCCGTAGAGCATGTGGAGGCCTCCGAAGTCAACACGAGGTGAAAGAACACTGCGAAATACTATCGCCGTTGCAGTGTGTCCCGCGTAGATGAAACTCCCGTGAAGGGCAACACCACTCAACGTTCACGAGCAGCAGTGTGTGAAGCACCGGACAGAGTGACAAACCGTCATCACCTCTCCTCTCACGTCCCCTCCCCGTCTCCGCCTGTCGCACTGTGCGTATACGAAGATTGTCGGTCGTGAAACGACGCCACTCTGGGCCGAGCAAACCACCGTTTGGCGAACGCTTTTTCTGCTACTTTTCGCCTGAACAGCGAACGACTGCCCGCAGCTACTGCATCCGCATCATGCAACAGTTGTGATACATTGATGCCATGAAGCCGCACCCGAGAATCCGCAAGACGATCAAGTGGGGCGGGGCGGTGGTGACGGTGATGTTGGTGGTGGTGTGGGTTGTCGCGTCCTTTTGCTTAATCGGACGCGTCGGACCCGGGTACATAGCAGCCGTGGAATCAGGCACGTTGTACGTTGGGGTGGGCTCTATGTATCGATACGACCCATCTCGCTGGTCTATGGAGTACAAAGCGACCTTCGCACCGTTCGGACCCCATCTGATCCTCGTTGAAAGCCAAGTTCCGGGAAGTTATCAGTGCCAGTTCTCTCTGTTGTTTCCCGTCGTCCTCGCTTCATTGATTAGCTCGCTTGCCTGGCGTCTTGACACCCTCGCCCGCCGCCGCGCTCGGTTGAATCTGTGCCCGAAGTGCAACTACGACCGCACCGGCCTGCGTGGCGGGGCGGGGGCGGTGTGTCCGGAGTGCGGGGTGATC
>JBKJOD010000013.1:0-3774 GCA_046593245.1 Phycisphaerales bacterium | reverse complement strand
GGTGGCCGTTCCTGACGGTTTGGCAGTCATCAAGAAGATCGAGCTTGAGGACGGCCTCGTGGCCGAGGAACTGAAGATTGGCGACGGCTATGAAGTGAAGCCCGGCGGCGCAGTCGTCGCTCACTACCACGGCACCCTCAAAGAGGGTGGCAAGGTGTTTGACTCATCGTTCACACGTGGCACCGCTGCGACGTTTCCACTTACTCAGGTCATTCCCGGTTGGCAGAAGGGCGTTCCGGGCATGAAGGTCGGCGGCATCCGTCGTCTCCTGATTCCCGCGAAGCTCGCGTATGGCGACAAGAGCCCGAGCGCGGACATTCCGGCAAACTCCGACTTGGTGTTCATCATCCAGCTTGAGGATGCACTGCAGATCACCGACGACAAGGTGGGCGATGGCGAGGAAGTCGGCGCGCAGCCCGTGTGCGTGACGTCCTATGCGATGAAGGACAAGGACGGCAAGGAAGTTGCTGCGGCTACCAAAGACAAGCCGTATATCTGGATTCCCAATGAGATGATGGGCATGTCGGCTGGCCTTGAGGGCATGAAGGTCGGTGGCAAGCGCACCGTGAAGATTCCCGCCTCGATGAATCAGTCGGACCCCCGCATCGCGGGCAATCGGCCGCAGCAAGTCCCGCTGACGGTTGAGGTGGAACTGCTCGCGGTTCGCAACCTCGCCCCGGCGCAGCCGAAGAAGTGATCCGGCCGTAGCATGGGACATCTGAATACAGGCGCAGGCCCGAATCGCGAGCTTCGTACTGAGAGAGGATCATTCTCTTGGTCGGAGCGCACGATTCGGGCCTGTTTCATTTGGCCGCAGGAACCGCGGCTGCAAGGAAGCGACAATGCGATACCACACGATGGCGATTCGGGTTGGCATGATGCTGGTGATTTGTGGCTTTGCGACGGGCGCATCGCTTGGGCAGACATTGCCGTCATCGACCCCGTCAAGCGTTCCGAAGCAGACGCCGGATGCAGGTACGCCGCTGCCGGCAGGGGCCATCGATCTGCGCCCGAAGTTACGCGCTGGGCAGCAGATTCGGTATGTCTACGAGCAGACGGCGAAGAACACGGTGAAGTCGCAGGATCCGAATGACACGACGCTGGATCAGGATCAGAAGCAGACGCAGCGGATCGGACTGGTGATGAAGGTGGTGCAAGCGGGGGATGATGGGGCGACGATTCAGGTGGTGTATGACACCATCAAGGTGACGCTGGACACGCCTGATGGTGTAGCGGAGTATGACAGCGCCAAGCCGAAGCCGAAGGCCGCGCCCAGTGCGCCCGCAAGCAGGCAGCCGCCGGCGCGATCCACGCCTGGCGGCAAATCGCCAACATCCACGACGCCCGGCACGCCGGCACCGACGACGCCGAACACCGATCCGCTGAAGGACATTGCGGACATGGACATGAACGGCACGCTCGGGCTGATCGTGGGGCCGATGGTGGGCGCGACGATCACGGTGAAGACCGATCGCGCGGGCGCGATCACGAGCGTGAGTGGTGGGGATGCGCTGGGCGGGGCGATGGGCGGGCTTGGTGGTGCGATGGGGGGCATGGGCGGCGCGATGGTGCCGAGCCCGAGCGCGGTGGCGAACTGGCTGGTCGCGGGGCTTGGCGGGCCGGGAAACAAGGGCTTCGCTCGCGTCGGGGAGACATGGACGAACAACGATGCGCTCTCGGGAACGCCCGTTGGTTCGTTCAACATGAAGACCACGCACACGCTGAAAACCGCGAGCGGCGGTTCGGCCAATCTTTCATTTGTCGGCGGGATCGAGCCCGCGACGCAGGGGGCCGCGCCGGGTGGCGGAATCGGTCAGGTGCAGAGCGCGAGCTACACGGGAAGCTACGTGTGGGACACGCGGAACGGTGCGCTGGCAGAGATGGGAACGGACATGAAGGTGGTGCTGGACGCGGCGGCCGCTGGTGTGAAGGCGCGGATGACATCGCAGACGCAGGTGAAGGTGCGACGGCAGTAGTGCAGGCGGGCGAGGTGGATTGTGATTATGATCGCAGCATGAGCAGCGGCGCGGAAGCACTTGCACGACTGACGACTGCCCGCGTTGACACGCGGCACGCCGAGCGTCGCGCCGTGGTGCTGGCGACGCTGGACGATCTATCGCGCGAGGTGGAACGGGTGGAAAAGGCGGCGTGTGCGGAGGGCGAGGGGGTGCGTGTGACGGGAAACTGGTCGGTCGGGCAGATCTTGGTACATATCGCGCGGCTGATTGAGCGATCCATGGATGGCTTCGGCGCGCTGCCGGTGAGTGAGCAGCCGATCCCTGGCGGATTGCGCGCGATCGCGGCCAAGGCGCAGCGCGCGGGGGATGCCGCGGCGGAGCGCGTGGCACGCGAGCGGATGTTGAGAACACCAATGCAGCCGTGTGGGCCGAGTGCCGCGATTGCGGGGGAGATCGCCCCGCCGGTGTTTGTCTGGACGCCTGATGGAGCGGCCCAGCTTCGCGCCGCAGTCGGGCGGGTGCGCGAGAAGCACCCCATGGACAAGCCCAGCCCGACGCTGGGGCGGCTGTCGGGGGATGACTGGCTGGCGATCCATCTGCGGCATGCGGAGCTGCATCTGTCCTTTATTACACTTGGGGAGCGCCGATAGCCGCGCTGGGGTGGTCCGAAGGCCACCAGACACAGGGGATGACACGGAATCGCCGGTTGCGGCTGCGGCCAATCGGCAGCCGCGCCGCGTTTGGGCGGTACAGTCTGGGTCGATGCGTCGATGCAAGGGGTTCGGGCGACTATGTTGCAGGTGGTGGGCGGTCGGGCGTCCGATAATGTGGAGCTGGTCATGGTGCGTTCGTGCGTTTACGTGTTCAGCGTGCTGATGGTGAGCGGTTTGGCGATGGGGCAGGTGGCCGCGCCGCCGGAGCGGGTGGCGCCCGCGCCGACGGAGAAGCCGACGCCGATCGCGCGGCTGCGCGCCGAGAAGCCGGAGGGCACCGCGCCATCTGAGGTGCGGGCATCAGCACCAAAGGTTGACGTGGCGGGTACCGGCGAGAAGGTGGATCTGCACGCCAAGTGGACGACGGGTGATATCAGTAAGTACGAGTTTGAGTTCACCAGTCGCTGGACATCTAGGTTGGGCGAGGGCGAGAAGGCGCCCAAGGGCGGGCAGTTGTATCGGCAGAACGGCCGCATGGTGCGGCGTGTGCTGGCGGTGGAGGATGGTGGCGTGACGCTGGCGCTGACAATGGAGCAACTGCATGTGCAGGTCTCCTCCGGCACCGAAGTGGTTCACTATGACAGCGACTTCGGCGACAATCCGGAGCGCGTGAACGTGCTGACGGAGCCGGTGAAGATGTGCGTGGGGCGGCAGATCATCGTGAAGCTGGATCGCGCGGGGGAGATAGTGAGCGTGACGGGGAATGAGAATCCGCCGCCGGACATCACAAAGCCGGATGAGCCGGCGAAGCAGCTCCCGCAGGCGATTCTGGGGACGCAGGTGATTCGGAAACTGTGGCGGCCGCTGTACGGGCTGGAGAAGAAGAATCTGGATTCGCGGGTGGGCGACAAGTGGACATCGACGGATGTGACGACCGACCCCGCGCTGGGGACGTTTGAGCTCACGATTCAACACACGCTGAGCGAGCTGAAAAACGGCGTGGCAAAGATTAATTCGACGGCGGATGTCATGCTGACGCCGGTGATCGGGCATGGGGTGATGTCGGCGACGTTGAAAGAGAGCACCGTCACGGGGCTCGTCGAGTGGAACGCGACGAAGGGGTTGCTGAAGACGTGGGAGACGAATCAGGAGATGAAGCTCGA
>JBKJOD010000262.1:0-6138 GCA_046593245.1 Phycisphaerales bacterium | reverse complement strand
GCCGGACATGCCGATCGCGTCTGCCTTCGTCTCCTTCCACTTCTCGACGATCGCCGAGATGGTCTGCTTGATGCCGATGTTGTAAACCGTGTAACCGTTGTTGCTCAGGATGATGTCCACGAGGTTTTTGCCGATGTCGTGGACATCTCCCTTCACGGTCGCGAGCACGATCTTTCCCTTGCTCTGCCCCTCGATCTTCTCCATGTACGTTTCGAGGTGCGCCACGGCCATTTTCATGACCTCTGCGCTCTGGAGCACGAACGGCAACTGCATCTGACCACTGCCGAACAGCTCGCCGACGGTCTTCATGCCGTCCAGAAGGTGATCGTTGATGATGATCAGCGGGGTGTACTTCTGGCGGGCCGCTTCGAGCGTCTCGATGATGCCCTGCTTCTCGCCGTCGATGATGTGAGAGCGGAGAAGTTCCTCGATCGTCTGGGCTTTCTTCTCTTTCTTCGCCGTGGTCGGGCCTTCGGCGTCCTTGAACAGCTCGACGAAGTAGGAGAGCGGATCGAAGTTCTCCGGTCGCTGCGCACGAGTCGGGAGACCCGTGCCACCCATAGCCGTGCTCCGCCGGTCGTACACCAGATCAAGACCCGCCTGCCACTGCTCGGTCGGAATCTTGTTCTGCGGCAGGATCTTGCTCATATGCACGATCGCGCTGGTCAGCCCCGCCTCGCGCAGCTCGTGAAGGAAGACGCTGTTGAGCACCACGCGGGCCGCGGGCTTCAGGCCGAAGCTCACGTTGCTCAGGCCGACTGTGGTCTGGCATTCGGGCATCGCCTTGGTGATGCGGCGGACACCTTCGATGGTTTCCAGCGCGGAGCGGCGATCGCTCTCCATGCCGGTGGAGATCGGAAGCACCAGCGGATCGAACATCAGATCGGACGGGTCCATCCCGTGGACCTCGACGGCACGCTTGTACGCCCGCTGCGCAATCGCGAGTTTGCGATCCGCCGTGCGAGCCATGGATGCTTCCTTGTCCTCATCGATGGAACCGACGACGACCGCCGCGCCGAAGGTCTTGGCCTGACGGAAGACCTCATCAAACTTGTGCTCGCCATCCTCAAAGTTGGCGGAGTTGATGATGCACTTGCCGCCCGAGTGGCGCAGCCCGTGCTCGATGGTTTTGAGCTGCGTGGAGTCCAGCATCAGCGGCGCATCCACCTGGCGAACGACGCGCATGACGATCTCGGACATATCGCGGGCGTTGTCGCGCCCGGCGTAGTCCACGTTCAGGTCCAGCACGTGCGCGCCATCGTGGCGAACCTGCTCGCGGGCGAGCGAGATGATCCCATCCCAGTCTTCCGCCTCCAGAAGCTGCTTGAACTTCTTGCTGCCCGAGGCGTTCATGCGCTCGCCGACGATCAGGAACGACTTGTCCTGCTTGTACGGAACGGGCGAGTACAGACTCGTGACCGCGGGCTCCATGCCCTCGGCCTTTGGTGCTGAAACGGTCTTGGCCGCACGCAGTTTCGCGTTGGAATCCACAGCACGCACGACGGCTGCGATGTGCTCCGGCGTCGTGCCACAGCACCCGCCGACGATGCCCACGCCATCCTGCTCGATGTATTTCTGCAGTGCATCCGCAAACGGTTGCGGCTGTAGCGGATACTCCGTGCGTCCCTCCACGAGCACCGGCAGTCCCGCGTTGGGCATGACCGAAACCAGCCGCCCGTTGCCGCGCCAGTGCTTGCCGAGCCAGTGGATGTGCTCGGCCATCTCCGTCGGCCCCGTCGCGCAGTTCAGCCCGAGCGAGAGGATCGGATAGCCCGCCAGCGCGGTCGCCGCGGCTTCGATGCTCGTTCCCACCAGCATCGTGCCCGTCGTCTCAATCGTCACCGACGCCATGATCGGCACATCGTCCGTGGTCAGGCCGCGCTCCTTGAGCGCCTCAAGGCACGCATTGATCGCGCACTTCACTTGCAAAATATCCTGGCACGTCTCGATGATCAGCGCATCAACGCCCGCCTTGCCCCACGACGCTGGCTCACCCGCGAGCATTCCGCGCACCTGCTCACGGTAGCTGTCGAACATCGTGGCCCAGTCCGTGTTTCCCAGCGTGATGAGCTTCGTGCCCGGACCCATTGATCCGATCACGAATCGCGGCTTATCTGAGGTCGAGTGCTTCTTGCACGCCGCACGCGCCACATCCGCCGCGGCCTTTGCAAGCTCAAACGTCTGCGCCGTCAGGTCAAACTCCGCCAGCACCAGCTTGTTGGCCCCGAAGCTATCCGTCTCCACGCAATCCGCGCCCACGGCGAGGAACGATTCGTGGATGCTCTGGATGACATCCGGCCTGCTCTTGACGAGAATGTCCGTGCAGTTCTCGCAGCCGCAGTAGTCCTTCTCCACGCTCAGATCGTGCTTGTAGATGCTGGTGCCCATCGCCCCATCAAACACGAGGACGCGGCGGGCAAGTTCCTGGACAAATCTACTGGACACGGTTGGCTCCGATGCGAGTGGGGGGCGTGATGATGGCAGTCGGTGTGAAAATGGGCAAAGTCGGGGTATGACCGCGTGCGGCGAAGAATGCAAGGAATGCTAGGCAAGCATCCATTCATCCGGATGATTGGATGAAAAGCGGCCTGTTCTGCTCATTGTTCATCGAAACAACAGACCGGCGGGATGAATCCCACCGGTCTGGTAAGCATTTGGGTTGCCGATGGAGGGCGTTAGCTGGCCGCGGAAGTCGCGGGGGCGTCGGCGGTTGGGGCCGCGCCGGGCTTCTTGGCCGCAAAGTAGTTGCCGCCGAACTTTTTCTGGAACTTCTCAACGCGGCCGGCAGAGTCAATGAACTGCTGCTTGCCGGTGAAGAAGGGGTGCGAGCCGGACCACACTTCGACGTGCAGCTCGGGCGTCGTTCCGCCAGTGGTGAAAACCAGCTCCCCGTTGTGGAAAACCTTGGTGGGGTAGTACTTGGGGTGGATGTCCTTCTTCATGGCAGGATCTCGCTTCTCGGGCGGCGTGAAGTTTCAAGTCAGAAAAAACAGGTTGCGATGATAGCACCCAAGTCGGCTGAGCCAAGCCCCCAGTTTGACCGATAGTAGGAAAGGCATACGCTTGCCTTCGCGCTCAACCGGTCGCCCGAAAGGGTTGCCGCGACGCGTAGCGAACCAGTTTCCCCGATAGCTCAATGGTAGAGCGATCGGCTGTTAACCGATAGGTTCTAGGTTCGAGTCCTAGTCGGGGAGCTTCCAGTAGGGCCGCGGCCAGTTGCGTCACAACGCGACTGCTCGCGGCCTACTCGTTTACCAGCAGTGACTTGCGATCGATTCTGCTTGCACTTCGGTTCGTCAGCCCGCGACACGAAACGACCGCTTACGGCCCGCTCCGTAGTCCACTCCCGTGTCCATGCTCCGGCATGGAACTCAGCAGCTTTTCGACCGATATCCTCGACAAGTGCGTACTGAGGGAGCAGGCGAACGACATCGGCGGTCGGAAGCTGGCTCGCATCGGTGTACACGCTCTCGGTCAAGCGGGAATCGCTGTGACGAGCGAACATCTGAGCGAGCGCAGGAGACACGCCAGCCACCTTCGCGTTCGTGATCGCAGTCACGCGGAGCGCGTGGAAGTCGCGGCGGCGTTCCAGTACGTCGACTCCAGAAATTCCCGCCGCAGCCAGGTCGGCCCGAAACAGGTCCATGTCTGGACAGCCACGCGGGAACACGAGATCGCCCGGCTTCCCACAGGAGCCGAGCATTTGCCGCAGCACGCCGGCGATGTCATCACAGAGTGGCATGTCCGTTTGGCGGCGATTCTTCGAGACAGACGCACGTACACGAACAACCGGCGGCGTGGAGGCCAGATGCACATCGACCCACCGCAGCTGGTCAATCTCGCCGCGACGAAGGGCGGTGCGGAGTGCCAGAAGGTAGACCGCCGCTCGCTCCCCGCTAACCGCTAGAAGCCGCTCCTGCTCGTCCAGAGAGAATGCAGCCCGTGCCTGTGTGCGGCCCGCGAGTGTGGATTTTTCGCCGAACTCCAGCGGGTTTCCCGCCGAGCGTCCCTGCCGCTTCAACCACGCAAAAAACTGTTTGGCGACAGCGAGGTAGTCGTTTAGGGTCTTGCCAGCCGCATCGGTCTGAGTCCGGCGCCATGAGTCGAAGGAGCCAAGCGAGACGTCCCGCAGCCACTTCCACCCGCACGCAGTCAGCAGCCGTTGGAGACGCTTCTCGACGGTGTAGATGTGATCCACATTCCGCCCACGCACTCGCAAATCCGCGACAAAGTCGGGCAGGTGTTCGATCAGAGGACGCTGCACACCATCACGCACCGAGCGGGGGAGGATAAGTCCGCCGCGTTCTTGTTCCAACTCTCGGAGCAATTCGCGGGCCCGGTCCGACGCGACACGCTTGTCCACGCAGCCCGTCGGAACCGTTCTGGGTGGCTGCCCGGGAAGTCCCACGCGGGCGGTGTACGTGCGTGCGAGCCGAGGACGCCCGTTGATGGTCCGTTTTCGCCGAAACACGCAGCATGTTGGACCACGAGGCATCAGGCACCCTCCGTCTTGGTCAGCCGGTTAAAGTACGTCTTGATGCTCGCCGTGGTGATGCGAGAGCATCCACGAATCCGCACTGCACAAAGGTCTTGTGCCGCTACAAGACGTTCGATCGTACGAATGCACACCCCGAGAGTGCGGGCTGCCTCTGGCTTTGTGACAACCAGCACCCCGTCATTTTCTCCGTCGTTTGGACTTGCCACCCGACCGCCCCGAATATTCATCTTTCAACTCCTGATTGACTGCCGGAAGCAACTTTGCCGCCAGCTTTTCCTGTTGAGGCGTGAAGTTAAGGCCCATCGCCTCACTCATGCCCCGCAGCACTTTTGGATCGGTCATGGCCCGGAAGAACGCCTCCCGGACGGCTTCGTTGCCCAACGCCCGACCAACGTGCTCCGTCTCGTTCAGCACTGTCATGCAGGCTTGTTCGATGTACTTGGACCTGCTGATCCCGAGCGACTTCGCCGCCGAATCGACGCGGGGCAACAGGACGGGATCGAACGTGATCGCGAGTTTGAGTTTGTGTGCCATTGAAATACCTCCATGACGATACCGATTCCATACCTCGCTGTCAACCCCCGCTCCGCTCTGATTGCATCCAGTCCCATCCTTCCGCCAGGTCGTGCAGCCGTTTGCGATACTCATCCCTCGCACGGTCCACGAATCCCAGCCCGACCGCGAGGCGTGCCAGCTCGTTCACCGCCAGCTCCACCGACCGTCCCCCGGATTCCAGATGTACGATAAGGCGGCCCCGCCCGGCCGATTCTTCCGCAGCAAACCGAAGTCCCGGCAGGTCCGCTTGGTGAAGGATGTACCAGTCAAGCCGCCCCGGGAGTCGGCCCGCGAGTCGCCACGTCAGCGTGCCATCCGCGTGGGTGTTTTCTTGCAGCACCTTGCAACGCAGTCCAGACGCCGCCAATCGATGATGAACGGTGGTGCGATGCGTCCGCTTCCCGATGCCCCGTCCACTTGGCACCCGGACTTTCAGATGAAGAGCCCGGCGGATGATCGCTGCTGCGGCTCTGGAAAAGCCCATGATGCGAGGGGCACGCTGGCGATCGAGTATCCATGGGGGCCACTGCGCGCATGGCTTTGTGATGTACTTGACTACGTACCCGGCGGCGCCCTGCTGCGATCGGATTAACTGCACATTGACCCCACCCATGCCCATCTCATCCCGCCAGACTTCCCAGCATCGATTGTTGAAGCCTTTCAGATCGGCCCAGTTTCGTGATGCATTCCACCAACGGGTACCCCGGAGGTCTAGCAGAATGTGCCAATGCGGGAAGCCGCTCCCAGTCTTGGTCTGGATTTCCAGCACTCTCGCCCACACCGCGATTCCTAGTCGTTCACTGAGCAACTTCGACAGCAGTTTGCATGCGGAGCGATGGGCTCGTTCGGGGTCTGGGTGTTTCGTGCGATCGATCGTGAGGGTTAACATGAGCATTCCGCCTTTGGTCATGGTCATGGCGAGCGCCTCAAACTTCTTGAACGCTTCCAACCGCTTTCCCGTTCCGCCTTCCGGGTCCAACATCCCGCCACAGAACTGTGGGCGCACGACATACTTGGTATCGACCACTGGGGAATTACATGCTTCGAGGTCAAGAGTAACGGCGGCCGCGGGGCTTCGCCCCGCG
>JBKJOD010000085.1:0-6462 GCA_046593245.1 Phycisphaerales bacterium | reverse complement strand
ATCCGAAACCTCCGGCGGCGATGCTTTCTGTTCGGAGCTGTCCATCTTTTTGACCTTCTCCAATCTTGCAAGCTTGGATAAGCGTATTCCTGTCCGGGAGTAGATATTATTGCCAGGGCAGAGAATCCGTCAAATAGCTGAGACTCATTCTCACCTATTCCACGCATCTGTTCTGCCTCGTCCCCCGAAGCGGGATGGGGACAACCTATTTTCGCCGCCCTCTTGGATCATCTTTCGCCCTGCCTTCTCGCTCGCCACGCAATCCGCTGCTTCCGGTCGCAGAGTGTCGTTCCATTCGTCCAACCTCACTTGAGAGTTCGCTCCACATGCGTATCCCGTTTCTCGCCGTGCCCTGCCTTGTCGCCGGGCTGTTCGCCACTTCCACCCACGCCGTCGTGAATCCTTTCACCGAGACCTTCTCCGGCCCCACTGCAAACTGGAGCACCGCCAGCGTCCTCACCCCCCCCACCTACATCCCCAGCGGCGGCCCCGATGGCTCATCCTTCGCCCGCGGCTCCTTCGTCTTCACCAACAGCGTCAACGGTGACTTCCCCATCCTCTTCCGCGGCCAGGACAACTTCTCCTCCAGTTCCAACTCCTTCGTTGGCAACTGGCTCGCCTCCGGTGTCACCACCTTCTCCTTCTCCGTACGCCACAACGCACCCAGCAGCTTGGATTTCTTTGCTCGCTTCTCCAATGGCGGCCCCGGCGTCGTCTCGCTTCAGCCCACGCTCGTCCCCGCGGGCGTGTGGACAACCTTCAACGTCCCCATCAACTCCTCCACTCCCTTCATCTTCGAGGGAGGCCCATCCCTCTATACCTCCACCTTCTCCGCCCTCACCCGCGTGCAGATCGGCTTTGTCGTTGATGCCGCGATCGCCGGTCAGGCCGGGCCGTACACCTTTGATGTTGACAACGTCAGCATCACCCCCGCCCCCGGCGTCGCCACGGCCCTCCTCGGCGCAGCCGGCCTTGTCGCAACACGCCGCCGCCGCACCCGCTGATCGCACAGATTTCCACCCCTAGTAACCTCGTCTGGTGGGCAGCGGACCGGCCGATACAGGATCGAGACATGAACGCCTTGAACTCGCTTCGCGCCGCCGGACTTCTCACCACGCTCGCGCTCGCACCGGCCGCCCACGCAGGCGATGTTTTCGCAACCTTTCCAATTCCCTCCATCGATCGCTGGATGTATGTCTTCAACCAGAGCCCCGGCCTGGAGACCGAAGCCCGCGTCTTCTCTCCATTCCCGTATCCGCTCGGCTCCTTCGATAATCGCGACGGCCAGTTCCTCGTCGCTTGGGACACCGCCAGCGCGCAGCTTCCCACAGGGCTTGCGGCCAATCGCTACCGCATCCTGAGCGCATCGGTCACGCTTCGCGTCAGCGGCAACAACTACTTTCAGTACGACCCGACCTACGACTCGTATCTCTCCTATGCCCCCAGCCCGCCGCTGCAGTCGCCACCCAACGCCATCCCCGATGCCGATGCCGGCCGCCCCGTCGAGATGTTCATCTGCGGCTATCGCGCCAGCTATGTCGCTGGTCCAACCGCCCCCGCGGGTTCGCAGGTCTTTAATCAAACCAGCCCCTATGCCACCGGCCAGAGCTTCCCTTCTGTCGAGCGTCGCAACGTCTTCCCCGCGCAATACAACGCCCAAGGCGTGCTGATCGATGTCTCCAACAACGTCGATCTGGGCTTCGAGGCCCGCCCCATTGCCGTCGGTCAGACACGCACGAACACGGATCAGCCCAACCCCGTCGCCCCCGGCGCGTTCGTCCCGCTCAACACCGACATGATCTTCGACATCGATCTGCACCAGCGTGAATCCCTCGATGCACTCCGAGCCGGCCTCGCTGGTGGCCGCATCGAACTCCTCGTCACATCCCTCGCTCTCACCACCCAGGGCTCCGCCGTCGTCCCGCGCTTCTACACCCGCCAGTGGGAAGTGCAGAACGGCCCGGACCCCGCCTCCCGACCCGCCTCGCTCAATCTCCGCGTCTGCGTGGGCCCACCCGCCGACTGGAACTGCAACGGCACCATTGAAGTCCAGGACATTTTCGACTTCCTCTCCGACTGGTTCGCCGCCCGCGGCGACTTCAACGCCGACGGCACCGTCGCCGTCCAAGACATCTTCGATTTCCTCACCGCCTGGTTCACCGGATAAGTGGCATGGGCCTTGGGTGGCACGGGTCTCCCGACCCGTGTTCGGGCCGCTGCGGCCCGAATGCCCTCACGATCCACAGCACCCACTTCCCTCCTGTTGAATTGCCTCTCTCCAGTCCAACAATCCACATCGTGCGATACGCCCCGTCCAACCTCACCTTCCGCAACCGCATGCCGCGGCCCCACGCCCTCTCTTCACATCGCACATCCCACATCCCACATCCCACATCGGCCTTCACCCTCATCGAGCTCCTGGTCGTCATCGCCATCATCGCGATCCTCGTCGCGCTGCTCCTGCCCGCGCTCGGCAAGGCCCGCGCCGTCGCTCGCACCGCGCGTGAACTCGCCGCAGGCCAGCACGTCATGACCGCGTACACGCTGTACGCCGATGACAATCGCTCCGCACTCCTCCCCGGCTATTGCCCGCCCGAGTGGGTCGGCGCCTCGCCTCTCCCCGGTCTTCCCTCACTCGACGTGCGCGATGAAACCGGCGCAGCCGTCATCGGCGTCCCAGCGCAGCGCTATCCCTGGCGACTTGCCCCCTACATGAACTACGACTTCGGCGGCCTCTACAAAGACGAAAAAGTCTTGCGCCGCTATCTCGAGCGTTCCGACTTCCAATACGTCATCTCCCTCTCGCCTTCCTTCGGCCTCAACAGCACGTTCTGCGGCGGCGATGCCGATCGTTCCGGCTTCAATCCCGTCGCGCTCCGCAACTTCGGCTCCTTCTACATCACCCGCATCGACCAACCCTCGCGCCCCTCCCGGCTCATCGCCTTCGCATCCTGCAAAGGTGTGAACCCCGACGGTGGTGAACTCGTCCCCGGCTTCTTCCGCGCCGAAGGCCCATACACCCGCACACGCCTCTGGCTGACCTCGCCGCCGAAACAAAATCCCGATGCACTCCCCGTGCAATACGGCAACCTGGACTATCGCCACGAGGGCAAGGCCGCAACCATGCAGTTTGATGGCCACGCCGAACTTCTCGAGTTCGCCACCCTCGACGACATGACCCGCTGGTCCAGCGCGGCCAGCCGCCCCGCGTGGACCATCGGCTCGTCCCCCTAAGTGAGCCGGGGCGCATCCGCCCCGAGCAACTCCACGCCCCCGCAACTCCGCTATCCCCTTCTTTCTCCTGCCCGATCCCCACCCGCACCCCTACTCAGGTCGTTTCCCACTTCTTCAAATCTGCGAATTTGCTCTCCGTTCGGTGCAACACCTGTCGCTTTCATCTCCACATGAAAGCCCTCCCTCAGCACCAGCAGCACCGGGCGAGTGCAACAACTGCCTGAAAATCCGTTGAATTCTCATCAATTCGGCTCATCCACCAGCCCTAGCGTTTTCCCCGGCTTCGCACAGCTGTTCCGCGAATACAGTACGTCCCCCAACAATTTGCATTGATTCACCCCTTTGCGACATCCCATACGATCTAGAAGTGGTACATTGTGGGGTAGACGCGGCTGTTCTGGCCGCGTGTGACAGGTGGTGACAGGCCGTTCGGCTTGGCACGTTGGACCCTCCGTGTGCGGGTATTTCTGCGGAGAAAGACAATCATGGCACAGAATCAGCATGTCGGCTTTCGTCGTGTCAGCGCATTCACGCTGATCGAACTGCTCGTGGTGATCGCGATCATCGCGCTGCTCGTCTCCATCCTCCTCCCGGCCCTTGGCCAGGCGCGGAAGACGGCGTACATGATCCGTGAGCAAGCCGCTGGCCAGCAGCAGATCACCGCATGGCATAACTACTCCACCGACAACCGAGAAGCCGTCTTCACAGGCTATATCCCCTGGGCCGTCGGCCACTTGAACAATGCCATCACCGACAAGGTCTGGCTCTTCCCGGACCCTTGGCAAGCCAACTACTTCATCGAAGGCAATATCATCAAGGTCGCTGGCATCCGCTGGATGGGTGCGACCGCCATGGGAGTGGAAGCTCTGCAGATTGATAAGGCAACTGCCGCTGATTTCAGAACGCGGTCAACCACTCCAAGCTCCTCCAATCCCACGTTCAGTCCGCCGACAAATCTGTATGACAGCCCTACAAACACACTTCCCACAGCGATGTCGTATCACCCCACCTTCGGCACAAACTACACGTACGTTGGCGGCAACTGGAGCGATGGAGCCTTTCCGAACTTCCAGAACGGCACGAGCAATCCCTACGTTCCCACTCGTATCGGCCACCCCAGCAAGAAGTTCTACGTCACCCACCAGAACGAGATTGCCCGCACCGATCGCTTGATCGTCCAAGTGTCGGCACGCGGCGTGGATATCGGCACCTCCAACTACGGCGAGAACTACTACGGCCGCAGCCCGATTCCCTGGAACGCTGCCCGCAAGGTTGTCCCAGGTTTCTGGCAGGTCACGCCTCCCAAGGGTGGTGGCATTTCCCAAGGTGGCGGCACACCGGTCTTCACATGGCAAGGGCCGAACACGCAGGCGACTGCTGTTGGCTTCGACGGCGCGTACAAGGAACTGACCGATCCAATCGCATGGGGCTACGTCCACCCGCGCCACTTCAAGCGCGCTGTGGTGACCCAGGCAGACGGCCACGTGTCGATGTACAAGCTCAACGACTTGCGCGACATGACGCGCTGGTCTAACTTTGCCAACAAAGCCGACTGGGTCTTCGTACCCTGAGCACGCACACAAGGCCCTTTCATCGATTCCCAAACAGGACCGGCCACATGGCCGGTCCTGTCGCTTTCTGCGACCGCGCAGCTCGGACCTGTGGCCGCGCGTCTCGCTTGGCGTTACAATGCCATTCTCTCTTCACTCTTTCCGCATCTGGGGAATGAACTTGGCTACCGGATTTTCACTCCCAGAGTCTGCAAGCGATCGCCGCAAGCTTTTCCTTGCGATGGGAATTTGTCTGCTCTGCTTCATTTGGCTGGCCTACTACTTCGGCTCGCAGATGAACTTTCACGGCCCGGATCGCACGCTGCAAACGCCCGGTTGGAAGATCGCAAGCGAGATGTACGAAAAGCTCACCGCTGACCACGCCTTTGCGGACGTCGCGCTCAAAGTCGATACCGAGAAGCCACTCAAAATCATCGTCATGGGCGAGGTCTATTCCAAGCCCGACTTTGACCGTCTGCCATCCGTGCTCAAAGAGCTCAACGGCGAGGCCGAGTACGACATGCAGGTCGAGTACAAGAAGAAGTAGCCGCACCGGCTCGGATACAGCATGGAACGTGCCGATACACTTGGCCCCATGTCCTCCGCCAAACCCACCTTTCTCTCTGACCTCCGCTGGCGTCAACAGCTCCAGCAATGCACGCACGAGCAGGAGCTTGCGGCCCACCTCGCATCCGGCCCCGCCGCGGCTCGGCGCGCGTACGCCGGGTTTGATCCAACCGCCGACTCGCTCACCATCGGCAACCTCGTCCCGATCATCGCCCTGCGGCGCTGGCAGCTCGCTGGCCACACGCCCGTGGTCATCATGGGCGGCGGCACCGGCCTCATCGGCGACCCCAGCGGTAAGTCCGCCGAGCGCACCCTTCGCACCATTGAAGAGGTCAACGCGAACGTCGCCTCACAGCGCACCATCTTTGATCGCGTCCTGGACTTCTCCGCCGCGGCCATCGCCGCCGGCAACGCGCCCATCTTGCTGAACAACCACGACTGGCTCGGCAAGCTCTCATATCTCGAAGCCCTCCGCGACATCGGCAAGCACTTCTCGGTCAACATGATGATCCAGAAGGATTCAGTCAAGGACCGCCTGAACAACCGCGACCAGGGCATCAGCTACACCGAGTTCAGCTACATGATCCTCCAGGCGTACGACTACTTCCATCTCTGGAAGGAGCATGGCGTCACCCTGCAGATGGGCGGCAGCGATCAGTTCGGCAACATCGTCGTGGGCATCGATCTGATTCGTCGCATTGGGTGGTACGGCTCTCCGAGCCGGACGAATGGCTCCTCGGTCCGGCTCGGAGAGCCGGACCACCCGGAAGCATTCGGTCTCACATGGCCCCTCGTCACCAAAGCCGACGGCACCAAGTTCGGCAAGACCGAGTCCGGCGCGATCTGGCTCACCGCCAAGCGCGGCGACTCCGACACCTCCACATCGCGCACCAGCCCCTACAACTTCTACCAGTTCTGGCTCAACACCGCCGATGCCGACGTCGTCAAGTTCCTCAAGACCTTCACGTTCTTCTCGCACGCTGAGATTGATGATCTGGCCGCGCGGCACGCCGCCGCGCCGGGGCAGCGCGAGGCCCACAAAGCACTCGCCCGGCACATGACTTCGATGCTCCACGGCGAGCACGAACTCGAGAAGGTCGAGCAGGCCACC
>JBKJOD010000084.1:0-11447 GCA_046593245.1 Phycisphaerales bacterium | reverse complement strand
CCCAGCCGCACCGGCCCGGCGGTGATCCGCTCCACCGCGTGTCCCGCGTTCTCCGCGCTGAACTCGGTCCCGATGAAGTTCCGCCCCAGCGCGTGCGCCATCACACCAGTGGTGCCGCTGCCCAGGAACGGATCAAGCACCAGATCCTTCGGCTTCGAGCACGCCCGCACCACCCGCTCCAGATACACCTCGGGCAACTGGTTGTCGTGGTAGTGCCGGCGCTCCGTGTTGTTCCCCTGCACGCGCCCCCAATACTGCCCATACCACACATCCATCGGCACTCGCTTCCCCGGCGGCATGCCATCCTTCTTCGTGAGCGTCCGCTTGTCCCCGTAGATCGCCGCGCGATCGGACATCTCCGCCACCTCGATCGGGTTCCAGGTGTGCTCGCCGCCATCCTTGATGAAGTACAGCGCGTGGACCTTCGAGTTGATGAACCGCTCCGTCGCGTTCTGCCCGAAGCGATAGTGCCAGACGCACCAGTTCTGCATCGTCATCTTCTGCGGCGGCTTCCGCCCCATCCGCCCCTTCAGATAGCACACAATCTCCGCCGCCCAGTCATCCGGAATGTTCACCCACAGCGCGCCGCCCGGCCGCAGCCCCTGGATGCACAGGTTCAACCAATCGAACGTGAACCCGAGATACTGATCCTCCGGCAGCGCATCATCCCACTTGTCGTACGCCCGGTTCCAGTTAAACGGCGGATCGGCAAACACCAGATCAAGCTTGGATTCCTTCACCTCCGGCAGCGACGCCAGCACGTCGCGGCAGTCGCCGATGAAGATCCGCGACTTCGTGCCCGCCTTCTCATTGGCAATGACCGTGGGCGATAGGGCCTTGGCGTGCGACGTCCCGTTCTTCGCCGGCTCGCCACCCGCTTTTTTTTTCTTCGTGCCCACCCCCGCCACGTTCGTACGAACGCCGTTGCGCACGTACGTCCGCGTGGTCATGCGATTGCCGGGAAGAGCGGGTGTACCCATAGCGCGCGATTGTAACCACACATACCCCCGCGGCATGGGCATCCCGCACATGCTCCTCGCATTCTTTGGAGGTTCGGCGCATGTTCGGCGCACCAACTTGTTCGCGCCGTCCCCTCCGGCACGCCGCCTTTCGCACGCGGTGCGCACGACCGTTGCCGGTGGCGCAGCGAGCAACGCGAGCCAGCCACCGGATCACTCCTCTTTGTTTCCCCGGCCCATCGGGCCGACGAGCCGATCGCCCGCCGCGCCGTGCATACCCCTAACCCCCGCTCGCCCGCTTCAACGGATCCACTCGCGGCCGCGGATCGCTGTGCGATCGAACAATCGCTTCCGCCTTGCGCCATTCGAGATGAGTCAGTGAACGGACGCGCTGCCGCGGCGTCTCCGGTGGTCCTGCGGGAAACTCATCCTGCTCGTCGGCCGGGTCATAGCACTTCTCAAGCTCCTCTTGGTGCGATCGAATGACCCGCATCATGAGACTCCGCCGCGGCGGAACACCGCATCCCGTTGGCTCTATGACCAGCGAGGCAAGCATCCGCTCCGTCTTGAGCACTTGGCGAAATCGCACGCCTACACAATCGATGACGGCGATCTCTGGAGTTGAGTTCTCGGCGCCGAGCACGATCAGGTTTGACGGCTTGTGATCGCGATTGAAGTTCCATCCCATTTTCGACATCTGTGAACCAACGGCGCGGGCGATGGCGTGCTGATCCTTGACCGCCATTCGTCCGGTCGCCGCGTCTCGGAGACATTCCAGAAGTGTTGGCCCATCGAGGTATTCCATGACCAGCAGTTCACACGCCCCGCCAGCGACGCGCCCGCGAGCCAGCAGAATCGTCCCGGCGGTTCTCACGAGCGCCCGGCGCAGCAACTCCGCCCCCCGCCAGTGCTTCCCCCCATGCCCCATCCCCAGCACATGCTTCACCCTTCGCCCCACCGTGTTCAGCGCCCGACACTTCACCACCACATCCCGCCCCATCACCCGCGCCCGCCGCACCCACGATCCCGAATCTTCCTTTAGCACTTGTGACGAACCGAACCACGCGGCTTCGTTCAGCGCAGCGCTCCACGCGGCCGCCGATTCGCCGCTGGCAACCCGTAAGATGTGGCCCACTCGAATCATGCACCCTCGCCCGCGAGAATCTTCAGGAAGATCGCCGGATACACGATCTTCGCCGATTCGTACGTACCCAGCACCAGCAGGTCCTCATCGCGCGTCACGAGAAAATCAGCCCTTGACGCCGCCGCGAGCGCAAGCAGAAAATCGTCGCTGGCATCTCGACAGATATTGGGAGGTGTGCCGACAGTCGCAAAGTGACTTGCGTGTCCGAGCAGTGACACGAGCAGTTCCGAATCCTCGGAGCCCACAAACCGGCTGATGCGCGGCCTCGCCAGCACCTCCTCAAGCTCGCGCAAGAGGGCCTCGGAGGAAATGAGTGTCAACCGCCCGTCACGAACGGCGTCCGCAATCGGCGCCAGCCATCCGCCAATCACGCCGCTGACGATCGTCGAAGTGTCCAGTATCGCTCGAATAGGGATTTCTCCGCTCGGACATCTCGAACGATGGAAGCAATCTCATCATCCGATGGCGCACCGCCCTTGCCTCGGGCATTCTTGTCGGCTTGGTCGAGCACCAGTTGCACCCGATCCCGCCACGCGAGGCGATCCACCTCATCTGCAAACGCGAGCCGCTCCGCCGGGGGCAACCGGCGGATGGCATCCAGCAGGGATCGAATGGCGGCCGCGTCCATGGTTAAATGATAGGAGCCCTCGCCGATCGGCTGTTTGTGACACAACCTCCGTGCGCTCATATCCTTCCCCCATGAACTGCCCGGTCTGCCCCAACCAATCTCTGGTCCCCACGGACTCTCCCTCCGATCCGCTCACCCACGTCTGCCCCAGTTGCCGCGGCCGCTTTCTCGCCTTCAACGACCACCTCGCCTGGCTCGAACGCACCTCTACCGGACCCGTTCGCCCGCCGGAAGTCATCCCGACCCTCCCCGCATCCACGCCTCCCGAGCCGGCCCGCAAAGCCCGTGTCTGCCCGCATTGCTCGCGCATCCTTACCCGCTTCCGAATCTCGCTGGACCTTCCCTTCACCCTTGATCGCTGTGCGACCTGCGCCGGCGTCTGGTTTGATGCCCCCGAGTGGCAGCTCGTCCACGACTCCAAGCTCCTCCCCGGCCTGCACCACCTCTTCAACGACACCCACCAGCACAAGCTCGCTACCGAAGAGCGCCGCCGCCTGCACGATGCCCGCTGCCGCACCATCGTCGGCGATGAGTCCTTCGATCGCATCCGCGCATTCAAGCAATGGGTCGATGCCCATCCACACAAGGATGTCCTGATGGCGTTTCTAGAAGATCATGTTCAATCGGACACACCGAAAAAATCGCCGGCAAGCAAGCCGTGAAGGGTCCATCCAACTTACGGCTTGCGGCCCCCGCAGAGGTGCTGAAAAGTGCTCCACTTGGGATCGTGCTCGAGGATGTAGGCCGCGCCAATGTGGGAGTACTTCGCGCACACGGCATCGAGCCCCGGACGGACAGACTCGGCATCACGCGTGTGGAAGACGTGCTCACGAAATGACTCTCCCGTAATGACTACGAGAGGCAGTGAGGCCAAGCGGATACACAAGGCCCGCTCCAGATCTGCTTCCAGCAAGGTGAACGGGCTGTCTTCATCGTTCACTCTATTGGAGTCGAAACCGTGAGGAAACGGCGCGGCAACGCCGATTCTCCACGGGTAGTCCGGGTGGCCACGAATCGGCCAAGCCCACTTGGCGATGCGAATGATCAGTCGCTGATCACCCCTGGTCGCGATCGCAACGGCCCATTCGTCGGGGATCGTCGTGATGGGTGCAAATGTGCGCTTGAATGGCCACATCCGGGCAGCATATCAAGTCCTTTCACTCTGAGCACACCCCATACCCGGCTACCATTCGCCCCCATGCCCCGCATCACTATCAACGGCACATCCTGCGACTTCACGCCCGGCCAAATGATCATCCAGGTGGCCAACGCCGCTGGCATTGAAATCCCGCAATACTGCTACCACGACGGCCTCTCCATCGTGGCCTCCTGCCGTATTTGCTTGGCTGAGGTCTGGCAGCCCAACCCCCGCAACAACAACGCCCTCGAGCCGCTGATGGGCGGCAAACTCCTCCCCACCTGCCAGACGGCTTGCGCCGACGGCATGGTCATCTACACCGATTCTCCCAAAGCCGTGCAGAACCAAAAAGCGGTGATGGAGTATCTCCTCATCAATCACCCGCTGGACTGCCCCGTGTGCGACCAGTCCGGCGAGTGCTTTTTGCAGGATTACTCCTACGAATACGGCCGCGGCGAGTCGCGCTTCGAGGAAACCAAGGTCAAGAACCCCAAGAAGGACCTCGGCCCCAACGTCTATCTCTACTCCGACCGCTGCATCATGTGTACCCGCTGCGTCCGCTTCACCCGCGAAGTGACGGGCACCGCCGAGCTCACGGTCCAGGGCCGCGGCAACCGGGAAGAGATCGACATTTTCCCCGGCATCGCGCTGGACAACGAGCTCTCCGCCAACGTCATCGATCTCTGCCCCGTCGGCGCGCTGCTGGATAAGGACTTCCTCTTCGCCCAGCGCGTCTGGTTCCTGAAGAGCACCCCCAGCATCGACGGCATCACCGCCAGTGGCGACAACCTGCGCGTCGACACCAACGACGGCAAGGTGTACCGCATCAAGCCCCGCACCAACATGGCCGTGAACAAGTGGTGGATCTCTGATGAGATTCGCTACGGCTACAAGCACATTCACTCCGATCAGCGCATCGGCGCGCCGCTCCGCCGCCAGTTCGGCGTGCAGGTCGAGTCCGACTGGAACCGCGCGTACAACGAGGCCCTCGCCGGTCTCCGCGCCGCGCTTACTTCCGGCAAGCGTCTGGGCGTCCTGATCAGCCCCATGCTCTCCTGCGAGGATGCCTTTCTCCTCGGCACGCTCGCGCTCGCCATCGACCCGCGCGCCGTCCTCGCCCTCGGCCCGGTTCCGACATCCGGCACCGACAAGACCTTCCCGCCCACCGATCCCAACGGCTACAAGATCTACGCCGAGAAAGCCCCCAACGCCCGCGGCGTAAAACGCGTCATCGACGCCCTGGCCGCCAATGGCGCTGAAGCCGCCGATTTCCCGCGTTTCCTCTCTTCTCTCCGCTCCGGCACCATCAACGCGGCCATCGTCACCGGCAACTACACCAGCGACTGGGCCACCCCCGATCTGCTCAACGCCCTGCGCGGCACCGGCGCAAGCAAGCCCTTCTCGCTCCTGCTCGACACCCTCCGCTCGCCCCTCGTGGACGCCGCGGACGTCGTCCTTCCTTCCAGTTCGTGGCTGGAGAAGGCCGGCACCTTCGAGAACGCTCGCAACATGCTCCAGGCCTTTGAGGCCGCCATCCCGCCGGTCGAGCCCAGCAAGCCCGAGGCGCAGATCGCCCTGGATCTCCTCGCGGTTCTCGGCGGCTCGAAGAACATCGTCGAGAGCGAAACGCTCGTCATCAGCCCCGCCAAGCAGGGCCAGGTCCCCGGCACCACGCGCATCTCCGCCCCCGTCGGCGAGCTCTTCAACGCCGCCGACACCCGCGCTGCCATGGCCCGACTCCCCGCCCTCGCCGCGTTCGCCACCCATGTCGTCCTCCCCGTGCTTCCCGTCGAGCAGGAGCCGGACATGCAGATGGTCGAGTTGTAATCAGATCCGAAATCCGAGCCGAGCAGCGTTCGTCGCCGGTCTTTGCCCGCCATCTGTCCGTACCCCAACGGGCCTCTCTGGGCACGATTGGGGCCCGTTGCAACCAACGCGCACGTACAACGGTTGATCCCCAGTTCCCCCCGCTCGCCCCCATTCTCCCATCTTCGCGCCGGACCCGGCTGAACCCTGCTCATCCGCCTTCCTGTGGGTCGTTCCACGCAGCAATTCGTTCACTTTGGGTGGACTCCCAAGCAGCATGATGTATATTTGAATGTTCCGAAAGGTATAGGGGAGAGGGATCACCCCCACCATTTTGGGATTTCCCGTCGATGGCTCCGCGGTATCGCTGCGCCACTCGCACCGGGCGCCTCCTCGCGCGACCGTTGGCTTCCAGCCCAACGCGCCCCGCTGAGGTTGGGGCTTCCCCCTCGCGCTCGCGGGATCTGAACTCTCTCTCGCAGGGCGGGCGAAAGCCCCCCTGCGAGACTTTATTTTTGGGCAAAGTTCGGCGTGCGATCTCAGAGTTCGCAAAGTAATTCTGGCGAATTTCCATCTTTTGCGTGGCCAGCACCAGCCCAGGTGGTACAGTTTGTCAATCAGACAGGGAACTCCAATAGAGTGCCCAACAACGACAACGTCTGAGAGAGAAAGGCCCAGCACCGCCGAAAGGCGGTGTTCGGCTTTTTGCGTTTTTGCATTTCTGTGGCAGGGGCTTTCCAGCCCGTATTCAGGCCGCCGCGGCCCGAGTCCCTTGATTGACTCCACTGCCCACCAGCGCGCCTCACCCTGTTACGACCACCACATCCTCCGCGCTCACTCCCAGCATCACCCGCTCGCCCGCGCGGCTCATCGTCCCGGGATTGAGCGCCGCCACCCGCAGCCGCACACCTCCCGCCGCCTCGACCTCGAGCTGCGCCGTCTCACCCAAATACACCGACTCCGCCACCGTCCCCGGAATGCTGTTCATCCCATCCGGTGTATTCACACGCAGCGCCTCCGGTCGAATCGAGCAGACCACATCGCGCGCCCCGCTCGCAACGTCCGGCGAGACCGTTGACGACACAAGCTTGCCGAGTGCCGTCTGCACCACCGTCTTCCCGTGCTCCTCACCCACGATCTGTCCCGGCAAGAAGTTCGTCTCACCCAGAAACTCCGCCACAAACCTCGAGCGCGGCTTGCGATACAGCTCCGCCGGCGCGCCCATCTGCACGATCTTCCCCTGATTCACGATCGCCACCCGATCCGCGATGCTCAGCGCTTCCTTCTGATCGTGGGTCACATAAATCGTCGTGATTCCTCCGCTCGTCCCGGCCTGCTTGCAAATCCGCCGAATCTCGCTCCGGAGCTCCAGCCGCAACTTCGCATCCAGATTGCTCAGCGGCTCATCCAGCAGCAGCACATCCGGCCGGATCACCAGCGCTCGTGCCAGCGCGACACGCTGCTGCTGCCCGCCGGAAAGCTGGTTGGGCTTCCGCGGCCCATACTGCTCCATCCTCACCATCTTCAGCGCATCCGCCACCCGCGTGTCGCGCTCCGCCGCGGGAACCTTCCGAATGTTCAGCCCGAACGCCACGTTCTGCGCCACCGTCATGTGCGGCCACAGCGCATAGCTCTGAAACACCATCCCCGTGTTCCGCTTGTTCGGCGGCAGATACGTCACATCCCGCGACGGCTGTCCGGTCGGCTCGAACAGAATCTGCCCGCCAGTCGGCTCGATGAACCCCGCGATCATCCGCAGCATCGTCGTCTTCCCGCACCCGGATGGCCCGAGCAAGAAGAACAACTCCCCCGACTCGATCCGCAGATCGACATGATCCACCGCAGTCGTCGGCACCCCACCCGCGCCGGGTGCACTGCCGGGAAACGTCTTGGTCAAACCTTTGAGCGTGATGGTGGTGGACATGGTCGGGCACACAGTAGCCCGGCCGCCATCACCGCGACCGTCATGTCCAGCTGCGTCGCGTGCTCATCGCGTCCCGCTCACGAAGCGACTGCGCCGCTCGAATCCGCATCGCGATTTCCATGTGCTCACGCGCCTTGAGCTCATTCCGCAGCTCGCGCCGGTACACCTGATACAGGCACCGGTGCGGAAACGGGCTCTGCGGCGCCAGTTTGGCAGCCGTCTCAAACGCCCGGATCGCCCACTCGTATCGCTTGCACGAGGTCAGCGCCATGCCAAGGTGGATGTGCGTGTCCGGTCGATCCTCCACCAGCGCGATCGATCGCATGTGCTCATACACCGCGTCCTCGTGCAGCCCCAGGCAGCGCAGTGCGATGCCCAGCCCGTCGTGCGCCTCGAAATCATCCCCATCCTCCTGGATCGCACGCCCGAACGCCTCACGTGCTCCCGCCCAGTCGCCACGCTTCAGCCGCACCTTGCCGAGTTGCCGCTGCATCGCCGGCAGCCGCACGCTCAGTGACATCAGTTTGAGCAGCAACTCCTCTGCACCGGCAAACTCGCCGCGCCCGTACATCAGTTGCACCCGCAGCACCGCCGCCACCGGCGACATCGCCGGATCCGTCGGCGCATCGGCCAGCAGCATCTCCGCCTCGTGAAACTTGCACTGGCTTGTCAGATTTGCGATCAGCCGCGCCCGCCGATCCGCCGTCGGCTCAAGCGTCAGCAGCTCTCGCAGCAGTGGCTCGGCCTCCGCGGCCCGCCCGGATGCCTCAAACACCTGCGCCAGCGAGTTCTTTCTGTCTCGCAGCACCACCGCCACCATCTGCTCGTTGTCCCCCGTCGGGGCTTCAACATACCCAAGTTCCACCAGTTGCCGCAGCACCTCGTTGGTCGCGTACGGATCATCCACCTGTTGTCCGCGATGCACGCCATCTCCGGCCGCCTCGCCCTCGTGTGTCGCCACCCGTGCCGGCTCAACGGGATGATCAAACATGTGGATGATCGTCCGCCCGTCCATGTCCTCTCCCACCGGCACACCCAGCAGCGTCAGCAGCGTCGGACAGATGTCCAGCAACGACGTTCCATAGATAGTTTCGCCTCGCTTGATCCCCGGCCCGTTTGCGGCAAACACCCCGAACGGCCGGTGCCACGCCACCGGATTCGCGCCCGGACCGATTTTTTTCCCCGTTGTCTGATCAAAGAACACCCGCGGCCGCAGCCCCCCGCTGTGAAAGCCATGATCCGACAGAATGATCACCGTCGTCTCCGGCCCCGCCAGCTTGAGCAATCGCCCCAGCATCATGTCGTGATACCGATAGCACGCGTCGATCGCCCCGCCGAACCACCGCTCCTCCTCCTCGCTCACGTGCTCCATCCGCGGCCCGCGATACTCCATGAACGCGTGCCCGAAGTGGTCGATCGTGTCGTAGTACGTCGCCATCAGATCCCACGACTCGTGTTCCATCAACCACGTCGTGGCGTTGTGCACGCTCGCGCACTGTGAGAGCAGCATTGAGAGCGCCTCCAATCGCATATCCGATTGGTCCGGCATGGAGCGCAGCAGCGGCACGAAGAACTCGGCCTGCTCCCCGGTGATCTCATCGGCGCGCACCGCCAGCTCTCGCATCTCCTCCAGCAACTCCACCGGATGCACCGATCGCTCGTCCAGCGCCAGCCCTTCCGCCGCCTGCCCCGGCCCCTGCCGAAACCGGTCCGTCACCACGCATCCGTTGATCCGCTCCGCGGGATAGGACGCGAACCACGCCACAACGTTTGAGCGCATCCCGTGCTGGCTCAGAATGTTCCACACGGCCTTTGCTTTCCGGGACGTGCTCGACACCGGGCGGACGAATCCGGTCCCGTTGGGCTCCAGAAATCCGAGAATGTCGTGCTTGTCGGCGCGCTTGCCCGTCGCGATCGAGTTCCACAGAATCGGCGAAATGATCGGGTGCAGCGTCGAGATGGAAGACCGCACGCCCCCTTCCAGGAACTGCTTGAGAACCGGCATCTCTCCCCGTGCCAGAAGCGGGTCGATGATCTGCCAATCCGCGGCGTCCCATCCGATCAGCAGCACTCGCTTGGCCAGTCGCTCCGCCATCGTACGTGTGCCTCCTGACCGCCTGCTTCCAACTGAAAAAGCGGCCGACGCGCTCGCGCCGGCCGCTCTGAATATATATCGTCCGAAAACTGCCGGCCCTGTAGCCGTGCTTAGTTTTTACGCCGCGAGCGGCGAAGCAGACCAACCGCGCCCAGCGCCATCGCGCCAACCGCGCCCGGAGCCGGGATCTGCCCGGTCTGGATCGACGCTCCACTGTCCTCATACGCGCCGCCGAAGAAGAAGATGCCGCCGCTGTTCGCCGCGGCGGTCGCCGGACGAACCTCAACGTCCAGCCAGCCATAGCGCGTCTGTCCCGCGATGGAGAACTGGAAGCCCATGAAGCCGCGCGACTGGGAAAGCCGGCCGCCGCCGCCAGTGTTGGTCCCGCCCGCCGCGAACCCGCCGTAGCCCGAGGGCACCCCGGCCGAGCGATAGACCGAGCCGAGAGTGACTTGAGCTTGGTTGCGCCAACTCGCGCCCACCGGCGTCGATGCGCTCAAGACCGTGCCCGCACCGAGGTTGGTCGCGTACGGAATAAATGCGCCTTGGAAACCCAGAATCGCGTTCACGCCTCCGGCAACAGCCGGGCTGAAGTTCGCCTGCCAGATCACGCCGGTGGGGTTCGCCGTCTGCGTATTGCGGAACGAGTACGAGAAGTCATTGACCGCGTCGCCGTTCACGTCAAACGACACCGGCCCCGCCGTCGTCGGCGACGCCACATTCGGAAGGTCCGTCGGAAGTGTGAACGTCACGATCGCGCCGTAGGCGCCCGAACCCGCCGCAAGCGCGGCCGCTCCGGCCAATCCAGTACGAACAACAAGCTTCTCAGTGGTCATCTCTCTCTCCTCTGGTTGGATCCGGGCAGCAGAATGCGCCCGGGATCTCGATATTCAGATTACCACATCAACTGTGGCTGTCAACAGCTCCTCTCCTGAATTCGCGACGGAATTGTCCGTTCCTGCCCGCTCCCGCAAAGAACTGGCAACCTGGGAAATCTGCCGACGCCTGTTGGGCGTCGGTCCCGGTGCTGATAATCTCCCGCCCCAGACAACCCGATTGAACCCACGTATGACTCAGCCCATCACCATCGTCTCCGGCCTCCCCCGCTCCGGCACCAGTGTCATGATGCAGATGCTCGTCGCCGGCGGCATCCCACCTCTCACCGACGACATCCGCACTCCCGATGAGGACAATCCCCGCGGCTACTTCGAGTTCGAGCGCGCCAAGAAAATCAAGACCGATAAGTCCTGGCTCCCCGACGGCGAAGGCAAAGTCGTCAAGATGGTTCACATCCTCCTGCTCGATCTCCCAATGGATCGCCGCTACGACATCGTGTTCATGCGCCGCGAGCCCAAGGAAGTCGTCAAGTCTCAGTCCGTCATGCTCGCGCGCTCCGGCAAGTCCGGCGCGGCCATCTCCCCCGAACAACTCATCGCCGTCTATCAACAGCAAATCGATCGCGTACTCGCATTCCTCCGCACCCACGCCTGCGCTCGCGTCTTCGAAGTCAACTACAACCACCTCATCCGCGAGCCCGAGAAAACCGCTCGCGACCTCGCCTCCTTCCTCGCCCGCGATATGAGCATCCCAGCCATGGCCGCTGCCGTTGATCCCACGCTCTATCGCAACCGCGCCACGTCCTGATTCTCTCATCGCCACCCGCCGGTCTACGCTCGCGCCTATGGCCAAGGCCCGCAAAGAATCCTCCAAGCGTGTCGCTCCCAAGGCCCCGCCCCGCCCCACGCCCAAGGCG
>JBKJOD010000016.1:0-4023 GCA_046593245.1 Phycisphaerales bacterium | reverse complement strand
GACGGACACCCTCGGGCAGTTTCTGCAATATGGCGCGCTGGTGGTGTTTGTGCTCATGGGCGGGCTGGAGATGCTGTTTGTGGGGCTGGGGCACACGTTTGCGCATGTGCCGCTGGGGATGGTCTCGCCGAGCATCGCGCCGGTAGAACTCATGACAGGGCTGGTGGCGTCGGGGTTTGAGCTGGCGCTGCGAGTCGCCGCACCGGTGCTGTGCATCATTCTGGTCGAGACGATCGCCAGCGCGCTGCTGGCGAAGACGATTCCGCAGATCAACGTGCAGTCCATGGGGTTCAGCATCAAGGTGATCATCACGCTGCTGGTGCTCACGGCGAGCATCACGGCGGTGATGCACGCCACGGGGGAGGACATGGCGCAGACGATGAGTGCGGTGATGGGGTGGGCGGAGGCGCTGGGGAAGTGACATCAGAAGATCAATCACGAAGGCACAGAGACACGAAGCGGGACAAGGAGACAACGCATCAGCATGTGACCGATCGAAAAGATTGACCAAACCAAATCAAGCCGAATCAAATCCGGCGCGTCCGATTCTTCGATTCCGTCTGATTGTTTCTCTTCGTGTCCTGCTTCGTGTCTCCGTGTCTTCGTGGTGAACTCTTATGGCCGACGATCTAGGCGAAAAAACGCAGGCACCATCCGGGCGCAAGCGCGAGGAAGCGCGGGGGCGTGGACAGGTGGCCAAGTCGCAGGACCTGAGCGCGGGCATCGACCTGTGGGCGGCGTTCATTCTGCTGCTGGTGTTTGGTGCGCCGCTGGCCGCGGGGCTGGCGGGGATGCTGCGGTATCTGCTGGATGATCGTGATTCGGGGACGCTGCTGCGGAGCGAGGGCGTGGCGGATGTGTGCCGCTGGGCGGCGCAGAACACAGTGATTGTGGTGGCCCCGATCCTGTTGATTCTGTTCGGCGTGACGTTTCTGGCGCAGGTGGTGCAGGTTGGGTGGCACCCGACGCTGGAGCCGCTGATGCCCAAGCTGGATCGGCTCGATCCGCTCAAGGGTGTGCAACGCCTCTTCGGTCTGCGGAACACGGTGCGCACGGTCACGGGCATCGTCAAGATGCTGCTGATCGGAACGATCGTCGCATACGTGGTGATGAGTGATTGGCACCGGATCATCGCGCTGGCGCAGCTGGATGTGCGCTCCATGTGGACGGTGATCCTGGCGATCATCACGCGGCTGCTGCTCTGGACGCTTGCGGTGCTGCTGGTCATCGGGCTGGCCGACTATCTCTATCAGCGCTGGCAGATGACCAAGGACCTCATGATGACGCGCCAGGAAGTGAAGGAGGAGCATCGCTCTTCCGAAGGCGATACGGAGACCAAGGGCCGGCGCATGAAGCTGGCTCGCCAGATGGCGATGCAGCGGCTGGCGAAGAATGTGCCCAAAGCGAATGTCATCGTGACCAACCCAACGCACTACGCCGTCGCGCTGCAATACGACCCGAAGACGATGGCCTCGCCCAAGGTGGTCGCCAAGGGCGCGGACTTCATGGCGATGCGAATCCGCGAGATCGCGGCGGCGCACAAGATTCCGATCGTGGAACGCCCGCCGCTGGCCCGGGCGTTGTACTCGGGCGTGCCGGTCGGCAAGCAGATTCGCCCGGAGTTCTACGAGGCCGTGGCCGAGATACTCGCGTACGTGTATCGCCTGCAAAACAAGGCGGCGTAGCGTGGTGTCGCAGCGTGATAGCTCGATTCGAGCAGAGAGCGCTGATGGCCTTCAGCCTGAGGAACTGGCGACGCCATGCTGCCCACTTGTTTGCCTTTCGTCTTCTGCCTTTCATTCCTCAGGCTGAAGAGCCCGTGAGTGAATTCGGGGATGCGTGGCGATGGTGGGAGATGGAGTGCGGGAACAAAGGGGTTTAGCGTCGGGGCTTGCGTTCGAGATCGTCTAGAGCGGCGGCATCGGGCGGCCCACGAGCGTTTGCGCGAAGTGCATCAGGTTGTAGACGATGGCCCCGAGGAGGACGACGCTTGTCACCTTGGCGAGCCCTCTGACGGTGAGACGCTCCATCGCGCGGTACGTCTTGAGCTCCGCGTTGGGCGTCTCGGCGACGCCCGAGCGTTGCCGCAGGAGCGCCTTGGCGTCGTCGGTCTGCATCCGGTCGCGCCAGGCTCGCACGCCCGGCCCGTCGCCGGGCTGGCACTCGGTCCCGGGCTCGCCGTCGCGGCCGATGGGCAGCGGCATGATGCGCGTGACGCCCGCGCCCTCCTCGCGCTCAACGGTCGGCTTGCTCAGATATCCCGCGTCGGTGATGTGCGTCTTGATCTTCACGCCGGTGCGGCGCTCGACCTCAGGCCGCATCGCCTCGCTCAGCCCGTTGTCCGAGCCCTTCTGCGCCAGCCGCACGCCGACGATGGCGCGGCTCTTCGCGTCGGTGGCCAGTTGCACGTTGTACGCGCCATCTCTTCCGCCGCCGCGCATCTTCATGACGCGGGCGTCGGGGTCGGTCGTGCTGGCGCGAAGCTCGGACTGCCGGCGCGGATCGTGCGGCACGCTCTGGCGCGCGCTGGTGATCTGGCCCATCGTCGCAAGGGCCGCGTCGACGCGCTCCAGCCGCTCGCGTGCGGCCCGCTGCCGCGCCGCGCGGACACGGGCGCTGAGGGCCTGATCGCTGCACTGGGCCTTCACAACCGCCACGTGCGCCGCGGCCTCCTCGCGCAGCTTCGCGAGCGTCGAGCCGCGGCGGAACGAGCTGCTCCCGGCGCTGGCGCGCACCTTCGTCCCGTCCTGGAAAATCGTTGAGCCGTCGACCACTCCGGCCTTGACCAGCGCGGCGATCATGTCGCTGAGCAGCGCGTCGAGGAATGGTCCCGAGCCGCCGCGAAAGTCGCTGAGCGTGTGGTGGTTCACGCCCACGCGCCCGCACAACCATCGATACGCGACGTGCTCATCGCACAGCCGCGCCAGCTCCCGCGCGCTGCCCACCCCGTCCAGGCACGCGTAGAGCCAGAGCGCCAGCAGCAGCCGCGGCGCGATCGCCGGCGCGCCCGCGCGCCCGGGACGCGACCCGACTTTGTCCTCCAGCGCCGCGACATCCACGCCCTCCACGAACGCCCACACTTGCCGCGCCCGGTGGTCCGCCGCAAGCTGCGTATCCAGGCAGGAATCCTCCAACACATGCTGATGACGCTCGGGCCGCGAAAGTCTTGGTCGGTCGTTCTTCATGACCAATCCTTCCGCGCCACCCCATCAAAGGTTGCCCTCCCCCTCGAATTATCTCACAAGCTCGAAGGCCATCAGCAATGCCTTTCTCTTCTTCACGCTCGCGCGGTAGACTGAACGCACCATGAACCCGCACCCTCGAATCCGCAAGACGATCAAGTGGGGCGGGGCGGTGGTGACGGTGTTATTGGTGGTGGTGTGGGTGGGGAGCGGGTGGATCACATTCGGCCGTACCACTGTTCAAAAAATGCCACAACAACCCGGTCCCGTTTATAGGCTCAGTCAGGAGGGATACACCGGCCATAGGTGGAAAATCGACTCCGGCGTAATAGTCCACGAATGGGGAAAAGGTTTCGTACGGAACGATGCGGGATGGCATCACGCAACACAGGGCTTTCGGCTTCGCCTCTTGGTTCCTTACGTATTTTTCCCGCAAGCGAACCAGATTCCGCGTATTGCTTTAGTGTTTCCAGATAAATCCCTCATCGTTCTTTGGCCGATCGTTCTCGTCTTCGCTTTTCCCACCGCGATCTTGTGGTGGGTTGATGCTCGACTCAGCCGCCCCAAGCGCCCCCACCTCTGCCCGAAGTGCCACTACGACCGCACCGGCCTCGCGACCGGCGCGGTGTGTCCGGAGTGCGGGGCGGTGCCGCCGGCGCACATCTGATGCGCCTGTGGCTCCGAAGGAGTCCTCGCGCGTAGCCACGGGTGGAACGCGGCTGGTTTGAGCCGCGTGGAACCCGTGGAGCCGGTCGCGCGGAGGATTCTCTGTTCTTGTCTTCGCGCCCCGAAGGGTCGCACGCGTGCGCTCCTTTGGAGCGGAGAAGTCGGTGCGCCCCCT
>JBKJOD010000437.1:0-12179 GCA_046593245.1 Phycisphaerales bacterium | reverse complement strand
TCCGATCTCGTCGGAGGTCATCTTCTTGATGCCCGCTGCAAACTTTTTTTCTTCGTGCTTGGCCATGAGTTGAACTCTTGCTCGCTGATGCTGGTTGATTCTGTCTTGATCTGGTCGTTCGTTGCTGTCTGACGTTGCTGTTTGTCTGAAACACTCACACGCTGAGGCGACGCCCCACAAACCGGCACTTCACCGGCATCTTCATCGCCACGCGAACCAGCGCCTTCTTCGCGGCCGCCTCCGGCACGCCGGCGATCTCAAACAGGATGGTCCCGGGCTTCACGCGGGCCGCCCAATACTCGACCTCCGCCTTGCCCGTACCCATTCGCGTTTCCAGCGGCTTCTTGCTGATCGGCTTGTCCGGGAAGACGCGGATGAAGAGCTTGCCCTCGCGCTTCAGGAAGTGCATCGCTGCAACGCGACCCGCTTCCAGCACGCGGGCCGGAACCCACTGGCCCTCGAGCGCCTGCAGGCCGTAGTCGCCGAACGCGACGTAGTTGCCCTTCGTCGCCTTGCGCGGCCGCACGCGACGCTGCTCCTTGCGAAACTTCGTTCTTCTGGGCATGAGGGCCATCGAAAACACTCCGTCTTGCTAACCGGCACTTGCCGGAATGAACTCTTGGAATCCGAACTCGATCCACACGCTCAGCTCCGGCGGCCCACGCCGCTCGGCTCTGACTTCTATCAGCGACGCCCGCGAGCACGCGCCTTGCCGCCCGCGGCCTTGGACTCGCTCTCGTCGGTCTCGCCCTGCTTGTACATTCCCTTGTAGACCCACACCTGCACGCCGATCATCCCGTAGCTCATCAGAGCTTCCGCGACGCCGTAGTCGATGTGTGCCTGCAGCGTGCTCAGCGGCAAAGAGCCCAGACGCATGTCCAGCGTGCGGCTCATTTCCGCTCCGCCCAGACGACCGGCCATCTGGATCTTCACGCCTTGGGCGCCCGCGCTCATCACGGCCTCGGCCTTCATCTTCATCGCACGGCGGAACGCCACGCGCTTCTTCAGCTGGTCCGCGATGCCCTCGGCGATCAGCTTCGCATCCGTGTCCGGGTTCTTGATCTCGAGGATCGAGATCGAGACCTTTCGGCCCGTCTGCAGCATCAACTCCTCGGTCAGGCGATCAACCTCGGCACCCTTGGGGCCGATGACCAAACCCGGGCGGGCGGTCTTGATGATGACCTTCAGCTCTTCACGGGTGCGCTCGATGTGCACATCGCTCACCGCCGCGTGGGGTGGCTGACGGTTCAGGCGCTTGTCCAGGAAGCGGCGGATCTTCTCGTCTTCAATGAGGAGCTCGCCGTACACCGCCTTGGGGGCGTACCAGCGCGAGCGATGGGCCTCGGTGATGCCGACGCGGAAGCCGAATGGTTGGGTCTTTTGTCCCATGAGTTACTTCCCCTCCTCAAGGCCGATGGTGATGTGAGTCATGCGCTTGATGATCGGATGGGCCCGGCCGCGATCCTTCGGCTGGAACCGCTTCATGCGGGGAGCATCGCACGCCGTCGAGCGTGTGATGACCAGCAGATTCTGGTCCGCCTCGGCCAGCTGCGCCTCAGTGAGCGCGGCCAGCAGTGCCTTCTTGATGTCCAGCGCCGCACGCTTGGTGGTGAACGAGAGCAGGTTCAACGCCTGCTCGGCCTTCTTGCCGCGGATCAGGTCCACGAGCAGCTTGGCCTTGCGGGGTGAGCCGCGGTGGTACTTGAAGATGCACTCGAAGCAGGCGAACTCCGCCACCGGCACGCCCAGAGCGCTCGCCAATGCGACCACGTCCTCGCGCTTGCAGCGGGGGTGGTCGTTGCCACGCATCCAGTTGCCGATCGCCGATTCAGCGCGAGCGCCGGTAAGACCGGTGCGCTCCACAGCTTGGGCGAGCTGCTCGATGCCCAGGCCCTTGGCCTCGGCAAGTTTCTTCAGCTTTGATCCGTTGATTCTCACGGTGTCATCCTCTGCCAGGTGTCACGGGCTGCGTGCCCCGCGTGTGGAAACTCTTACTTCTTCGGTGCCGACGCGGTGTCGCCGCCTTCGATGCCTTCCTTCTTGTTCGTGTGCCCGCGGAACGTACGGGTGTTCGAGAACTCGCCGAGCTTGTGCCCGACCATGTCCTCGGTCACGAACACATCGTTGAAAATGCGCCCGTTGTGCACCTTGAACGTGTGCCCGACGAACTCCGGCACGATGGTGCAGGCGCGCTTCCATGTCTTCATGGCCTCGCGCTTCCCCATCTGGTTCAGCTTCTCGACGCGCCGGTACAGACGCTCGTCGACAAACGGTCCCTTCTTGCTGCTGCGGCTCATAATGCTGTCCTTGCTGCGTTCGGTCTAGTGCCCAGTGCCTGATGCCCAGTGCCTTCTTACTTCTTAGTGCTTCTGCCCGTACCGCTTGCTCACCCGGCGACGGATGATCAGCTGTGTCGAGTGCTTCTTGCTGTTGCGAGTGTTGCCACCCTTGGACTCCACGCCCGTCGGTCCAACCGGCGGCCGGTTGCCCTTGGAGCGTCCCGAACCACCACCCAGCGGGTGAGCGTTGTGGCTCTTCGCCACGCCGCGCGTGATCGGACGGAAACCCAGGTGACGATTCATACCGGCCTTGCCCAGGCGGCGGTTCTGGTGATCGATGTTGCCGGTCTGCCCGATGGTGGCGCGGCAGTCGATGTTGATCTTGCGGACTTCGCCCGAGGGCAGCGTCAGAGTCGCGTACTCACCCTCTTTGTTCATCAGCCGGGCATAGGTGCCCGCGCTGCGGCAGATCTGCGCCCCGCGCCCGACCTGCATCTCGACGCAGTGCACGTCAAGGCCGGTCGGAATATCCCGCAGACGCATGTTGTTGCCGATCTTCGGATCCACCGGACCGGTGCCGCTGCTCTCCACCTTGGTACCGGCCTTCAGGCCGATCGGGCAGATCACGTAGCGCTTCACGCCGTCGGCGTATTCCAGCAGGGCGATGTGCGCCGAGCGGTTGGGGTCGTACTCGATGCCCACCACCGTGCACGCGATTCCGTCGCGGTCGTTGCGCCGGAAGTCGATCATGCGGTACTGACGCTTCACGCCACCCCCGCGACCACGAACCGTGATCTTGCCGTGGTGGTTGCGCCCGGACTTGCGGGGCAGCGGAGAGAGCAGCGTCTTCTCCGGCTTGGTCTTCGTGACCTCGGAATGCATATTCACCGAAGCGTTTCGGCGGCCAGCACTCGTCGGCTTGTAGATTCTGATTGGCATGGTCTGTCTCGTGAATCTCGAATCTATTTCAATCCAACCGTTTCAATCCAACCGTGTCTTCACACTTGCATCAAAGTTGTCTTTCGCACCGGCCAAGGCCAGTCCGAATGCACCGGCGAAGGCCGGTTAGAACAGTTCGATCGCGTCGCCCTTCTTCAGCCGTACGATCGCGGTCTTCGTGGTCGACTCCTGACCCATCCGGAACTTCATTCGCTTAAACTTGCCGCGCTTGGTGAGCGTGTTGACCTTCTCGACCTTGACCTTGTACGCCGCTTCCACGGCGGACTTGATCTCGACCTTGGTCGCCCGGGTGTCCACCTCGAAGGTGTATCGCCCAAGCTCGCCCATCGCGTAGGTGCCCTTCTCGGTCACCAGCGGACGCTTGATCACATCGTGAGTTTGCATGGCTTATGCCGCTCCCTTCTTGGAGCCGCTCTTTGCGGCGATCTGCGCACCGGGCCCACCCTTCGCATGCGCCCGGCCAAGAGGATTGATCTTCGCGATCTTGGTGATCTGCGAAGACGGTCCCTTCAGGAATGCTTCCAGATCGCTCTTGGTGATGACCAGGTAGCGGTGGTTGAGCAGATCGAAGCATGTGAGCTGCCCGGCCGGAACCAGCGTGACGGTGTCGAGGTTGCGGGCGCTCAGACGCACCTGCTCGTTCTCGTTACCGATCGCCACCAGTGCGGTGTTGTCGATCTTGATCGCCTCGAGGAACCCGACGAAGTCCTTCGTCTTGGGGCCCTTCATCGCCATCGAGTCAACGATCTTGACCTCGTTGTCGATCAGCTTCGCCAGCAGCGCGTTGAGATTCGCCTTGCGGCGCATCTTCTTGGGCATGTCCTTGCGATAGTCGATCGGGTCGCGCTGCTTGTGGTGCGCGTGACCGCCGCCGCGGAAGTGCGGAACCTTGCGGTCGCCGTGGCGAGCCCCGCCGGTGCCCTTCTGCTTGACGATCTTCTTCGTCGAGCCCTCGACGTTCTCGCGGTTGAGCGTCTTCGAGGTGCCGCGCCGGGAGTTGGCGTGGTACATCACATACGCTTGCTTGATGAGCGCGGGGTTGACCTCGCCGCCCAGAGTCTCGGCGTCGATGGCAAGCTTGCCAACCTCAACGCCCTTCATGTTCAAGACGGGGACATCCATCTGTCGTACCTCGTCCGACGCCTCACTTGAGCCCCACGACCGCTCGGTCATGCTGGCCGGGTCTTCCGCAACCGGCTCATCGGAGCCGACTGCATGCACCCTGCTTTCCTCGCCTATCCGTCCCGCTGCCTCTTATTGGTGGCAACGACGCGGAATCGACTCGGCATCATCTATGAATCAAGGCGGTAAAACCTCGACCCACTGAACTCTGTTTCCGCTCGGTGGTTTCAGTCTCGTCACACGGGCTTTGCAGCTCATGCTCCGGTTCCGACCTTCCGAGCCCGCCGACTGGTTTTCACACCAACCGACGGAGAATCCATCTCCAACTGATCAGGCCGCTGGCGATCATCACTGATTGCTCACGTCCCGAAGCCCGCGGCCACTACTACTTCGTAGAGTCCGCGAGTTTCTTCTGCTTGCTGCGGTTCAGGCGTGTGCACGCCCGCACCGAGACATATCCATTGTTCGCGCCCGGAATCGGCCCCTTGACGAGCATGATGTTCTGAGCGGTATCGATCTTGATCACATCCACCGAACGCACCGTGACCTGCTCGTCACCCATGTGGCCCGGCATGCGCTTGCCCTTCTTCAGACCGCCGCCGAAGCCGCGGTTGGAGGCGTGAGCACCGATGGAGCCCGGGGACCGGTGCTTACGCTCGGTACCGTGGCTTGCGCACAAACCCTTGAAGTGGTAACGCTTCATGACACCCTGGAATCCCTTGCCCTTGCTGGTTCCGGTGATGTCGACATACTTCTGGTCCGCGAGTGTCTCGACGGTCAGCACCTGTCCGGGCTGATACTCGCCGATCTTCTTCGCATCGACCTTGAACTCTTTGTGCCAGCGCTGGGGGCCGACGCCCGCCTTCGCATCATGGCCGATTTCGGGCATCGTGGAGTTACGGGCCTTCATCTCGCCGAAACCGATCTGCACCGCCGCGTACCCATCGACCTCGACGCTGCGGACCTGCGTCACAACGCAGGGGCCCAGTTCAATGACGGTAACGGGAATGCTCGCGCCGCCTTCACCGAAGACGCGCGTCATGCCGAGTTTTCTGCCGAGTAGCGTGACTGCCATAACTCCGTCCAATCCCTTCTGTCAGTCGCACCGTGGCATGGGCTTTCCAGCCCATGTTCCTGTGGCCAACGCTTCGTGCTGTTCCATCACATGGGCAGCAGAGGAAGCTTGTCAAACGTGTGCCGGCAACTCTCGTCACGCGGCGTAAAAAACAGGCCCAACGCTCTCGCGCCGGGCTTGCGGATATCAGGCCTTGATCTTCACAAACACACCAGCGGGCACCACCAGACGATTCAGCGCCTCGACCGTGCGCGCGTTGGGCTCGATGATGTCGATGATCCGCTTGTGCGTGCGGATCTCGAACTGCTCGCGGGATTTCTTGTCGATGAAGATGGAGCGAAGCACCGTGTAGCGCTCGATGCGCGTCGGCAGCGGAACCGGGCCCGCGACCTTTGCGTTGGTGCGCTTGGCGTGCTCAACGATTTCCTTCGCGGAAGCGTCGAGCGCCAGGTGGTCGTAGGCCTCCATCCGGATTCTGATCTTGCCGCCGGTCATCGTGCGTATGCCTCGTGTGAGCCGCGTGCTGCCGCGAAAGAAACTGAAAACTCAGAACATTCACCCGATACTGCCACTGCCGATGCGCCGGGCGGGTCTATCCCGTCGCGTCGGAGGTTCGAGCCGCGGCATCTGCCGCTTCTCAACCGCATTCGCTCTTGTAAACATGCTTGCGCATGTCCGTTTCGGCTTCCATCGCAGCCCTCATCCTGGGGCCGGCGAATCGTGTGGCTGACAGACTCCGCCGAAGCGGCTTTTCCATCAATCAACGATCGCGGAAGCACCGAGCTATGAAATAGCCCGGTTGCGAGCCGAGAAGAGTAGGGCGACCCTCCCGAATGTCAAACCGGCCCCCGCCGGACGTGAAGATTTCACACAACCTCCACCGTTTTCATGCACCGCGCAACCCTTGCGCCACCCGTGTTTACCTCCATCCGCCGCCATCTGGCTCGCCGCTGGACCCGCTCCGTCCGATACCAATGATCTTCTCTCGCTTCTACCCCCCACTTCCATACGTACATCCCCTCGCTCCCATCCTTTATACCCACAAGGGCCACCGACCATGTCTCGCACCCTCCGCCACTTTGTGCTCGCCGCTCTTCTGTGTATCCCCTGTTTCGGGAGTCTCTGCCTTGCCCAGAAGGGATCCGGGACGGGCGCTGCGGGGGATGACCCGGATTCCGCGAAGCTCAAAAAGACCAACTCCGCCGCCTCCGGTGCGCTGATGCTTGCCGACGAGCCCTATCGGCTGGACTCCATCGGCCTGAGCGTCCGCATTCCCCTCGGCTCGCAGGTCAAATCCAATCGCATCGGCGACCGCCAAACCGCCCAGATTATCCCCGAAGGCAGCACCTGGCTCATCAACATCCAGACCCCCACCGCCACCGCCGACAATGGCACCATCGAGCAGGCACTCGAAAAGACCATCGACCTGCTGCAAGGAACATACGGGATCGTGGACAAGGACCAGAAGGAAGTGCTCACCACGCAGGCGAAGATCCTCGAACAGACCAAGGAACTCAAACTTCCCGGCGGGCCCTCGGCGCGGCTGTATGTCTCCACGCCGCGCGGCAACCAATCGCGGCTCGTCAAGGGCTACACCATCTTCAAGCCCCAGCCCAAGCAGTTCGTCGTGTTCGAGTTCATCTGCCACGAACAGGACTTCGCCAGACTCCGCGGCACCTACGAAACGGTTGTCGGCACCGCGCTGTTCACCGGCTCGGATGCCACATCCCTCTCGCGCGGCGAAGCCGTCAAGGCAGGCACCGCACTCCTCAACACGCTCACCGAGCAGGACTATTCCGCCGCGATGGGTGAGAAGGAACTCTGGTATCGCATGTACAAGCCAGGCAAGACCGGCGCCAAGGGTGATGATGATGAAGTGGGCTACAAGGGCCTGCGATTCTGGAAGGGCAAACGCGGCGAGATCAACCCCGCCAAGCCGCGCAACCTCTGGAAATCCGCCGACGAGCAGGATGGCTGGATGGCGCAGATCCGCTCGCGCGTCATCTGGAACGGCCAGATTCTCGACACGCAGGCGTTGTATTTCATGACGCCGGATCGCAACGAGGAGTGCTGGTCCATCTCCATGGGCGTGAAGTCGCCCAACGGCCAGAACATCAGCGACGCCAGCGAGACCGGCGCTCGGATTGCACGCGAGATGACCATCGTCAAGACCGCCACCAAGCAGCAGCCCGTCACGCTCAAGCCGCCGATTATGGGCGAGGGCTATATCTCGCAGTTCGAGACGCTGCTGATGCCGCGCATCATCGTGCAGAAGAAAATCCTCACCGAGCTGGGCTTCTACTGCTGGCAGAACTACGCCGGTAGTGACTCGGGCACCATCTCCTTCCGCAAGGATGTGCTCGCCCCGCAGGGAAGCATGTACACACTGACCACCAACCTGCGCGACGACTCCGCGCCACAGGTCTCCGTCTATACCGATAAGGGCGAACTGACCCGCTCGGAACTTCCCGGGAACATCGTCTGGGAACCCACGGACCTGAGCCAGCTCAAGCGGCTCTGGAAAGACAAGGGCCTTCCCGTGGATCGGTGAAACCGATCTTGGGTGAAAACTGGATCGATGAACTCAAGCACGATTCGTGCTTGCGTTTTCGGTCGATCCCGCGTACAACCCATGAATGCTGACCCTCCACAATCGACGTGATCTAGCCCTCCCCGCGCTCCTGCTCGCCGCGTGTGGCACGCTTGCCGCGTGTTCATCCTCGCGCACGGCCGTTGATGCGCCGTACAGCCCCAGCCGCGCCGTTTGCATTCGCGAGGGCAAGGAAGCGCCGGTGCCTGCGATCAAGATGGGCGATGCCGCAACCATCGCACGCATTCTGGATGAGGGCAAGCACCGCAACCAGGTGATGAACCATCTGCGCTATCTCACGCAGGAGATAGGCCCACGGCTCACCGCATCCACCAACGCCGAGAAGGCCAACAACTGGACGATGGAGCAGTTCCGCAGTTGGGGGCTGGAAGCGAACCTCTTCCAATGGGGCGAGTTCGCGACCCGCTTTGATCGCGGACCATCCACCGGCAAGCTCTTCACCAAGCGCACGACCAAGAAGGAAGACGGCACCACCGAGGAGAAGTGGAACTCCGTCCGCGACTTGCAGTTCACCACGCTCGCGTGGACGCGCGGCACGAGCGGCCCACAGCGCGGGCCACTGGTCCGGATGCCCGACACCGAAGAGGAATATGCAAAGGTCAAGGACTCGCTCAAGGGCGCGTGGGTATTGCTCGAACCCGTCTCCATCGAGGGGCGCGGCGGCGTGCGCGGCCCCGGCCAGCGCGCTGGCGATCGCTTTACCTCCCGCAAAGAAGCCCGCGACAAGGCGGCCAAGGGCGAGGATGTTTCCAAGTTCGCGCTCGAAGACCGCGTGCTGTTTGACGGCATTCTCGGATTCATCTCCTCCTCGACCGATCAGCGCGATCGCGTCTGGACGACCGCCGCGCCGAAGGCACGCGATCGCAAGGCCGAGGACATCGGGCCGGATGTCGAGGTGATCGTTCGCCTCTCCGACCACGACAACATGGTGGTGCGCATGGCGGAGAAGCAGGACTTCCAGATCGAGTTCGACCTGCCGCACACACTAACGCCCGGGCCGATTCCGGTGTACGACACCATCGCGGAAATCCGCGGCACGGAGAAGCCCGACGAGGTCGTGGTCGTTTGCGGCCACATGGACTCGTGGAACGGCCCCGGCTCGCAGGGCTGCACGGACAACGGCACGGGCTCGATGGTCTGCCTTGAGTCCGCCCGCATTCTCATGGCCGCGGGCGCGAGGCCGAAGCGGACGATTCGCTTCTGCCTGTGGACGGGCGAGGAGCAGGGGTTGCTCGGTTCGGAGGGATATGTCAAGTCGCTTGGCGACGCCGTGAACAAAGTGAGCGTTTGCCTGAACGACGATGGCGGCACCAACTACGAAGGCGGCATCAAGTGCACGGCGGACATGGCGGATTATCTCGCCGCGGCGACTGCGCCGACCAACAACCAGTTCTTTGACTTCATGGATGGCAAGCCGCTGAACGTGAACATTCAGGTGGTAGACAAGTTCATCCGCGGCGGATCAAGCGACCACGCTTCCTTCACTGCGGCTGGCGCGCCCGGGTTCTTCTACGACGAAGTCGGCCGCGCCGATTACGGATACGGCTGGCACACGCAGCACGACAAGCTGGACCTTGCGATCCGCGAGTATCTGGAGCAGTCATCCACCAATCAGGCGATCACGGCGTACAACCTGGCGTGCGCGCCGGAGCTGCTGCCGCGCGTGCCGCCCGCGCCGAAAAGCGATGCGAGCGCGACGCCGCGGCCGCGGCCCAGCCGCGATCGGAACGCGGGCGATACATCGCCGGGTACAACGGCCGCTTCAGCGACCCGCAACTAACAGAGGCCCGGGCGCAAGCCCGGGCAGAACGGCGCGGCGAGCGAACTGGTGTCCGATGAGTGGCGTTGCAACGGTGCCCGGGCTTGCGCCCGGGCCTCTGTTTGCGCTATGCTCGGGCCGATGAAGAACGATCCGGCGAAATCCAGTTCGGTGCCGCAGGTGTTGCTGTTTACCGATGGCGCGTGCTCGGGCAACCCCGGCCCGGGCGGGTGGGCGTTTATCCTCAAGCATCCATCGAGCGGCAAATCGCTGGAGGATTCCGGCGGCGAGAAGCTGACGACCAACAACCGCATGGAGCTGATGGGCGCGATCAAGGGGCTGGAGGCGCTCAACACGCGCACCAAGGTGGAACTCTGGTCCGACAGCAAGTACGTGCTGGACGGGCTGAGCTCGTGGATGGCCGGGTGGAAGAAAAAGGGCTGGAAAACAGCGAACAAACAGCCGGTGAAGAATCAGGACCTGTGGATGGAACTCGATGCACTCAACAGCAAGCACGAGATCACGTTTCACTGGGTGAAGGGCCACAACGACCATCCGGAGAACGAGCGGTGCGATGAACTGGCGGTGATGGCGCGGGATGAGGCGGGGAAGAAGTAGCTTGGATGCTGGTGAAATCGTCGGGTCACTCTTCCGTATCATCCTGCATGAGATACGTCATGCGCCAGAAAGTCTTCTGCTTCGGGGACGACTTCACGATCAAGGATGAGCAGGGCAACGACCGGTTTATCGTGGATGGCGCGGCGTTCACCATTCGCGACAGCACATCGTTCCGCGACATGGATGGCAACGAGCTTTGCCACATTCACAAGCGGCTGCTGAGCTTCGGGCCGACGTATGAGATCGAGCGTGGCGGGCAGGTCACCACGGTGGCGAAGCATTTGTTCACGCTGTTCAAGTGTCGATTTACGGTGGATGTGCCGGGGCCGAATGATTTGGAGGCGGCGGGCAGCTTCACGGATCACGAGTACACGTTTGCCGATGCTGACGGGAACACCGTCGCGACCATCTCCAAGCGGTGGTTCAGTTGGACGGACACGTACGGCGTGGAAGTCGCGGACGGTCAGGACGATGTGCTGATTCTTGCGGCCACGGTCGTCATTGATCTCTGCTGCCACGGTGACAAGAGAAACTAACAGGTGTGCAAAAAAAGAATCAGCCGCGGCCCCTGACCGGAGCGCCGCGGCCGATTCGTGATTTGCACTACCGATCAGACGCGACGCGTCCTGGCGTCTGCGCTGTCGGCCTCAACTTTCGCACCAGCTCATCGCCAGTGATGGCGTGTGGGCTGGGAGATATATGAGCCACAGCCGGATCATGGGGAGATGATCCGGAGGGGGAGTGAGGATCGAATGAAGATTGCTTGATCTACGGGCGGACCGAAAATCTTGCAGGACATCACGGTTTGCCCGCCCAGAACAGCGGGCGAATCCGTGGGACTCATGCCCGTAGCCGGGCTATTCGGAGAACTTGGCGAAGAGCTTGGGGAACTTCTTTTCCAGGTCGTCGCCGTCTTCTTCCCACATTTCGCCAGCGGGTTCGGTGGGGCGATTGGAGGCGCGGGGCATCTCATCGTCGGACTTGTCGTCGAGGGCCTCGGCGGGCATGTACAGGAGAGATTCGCACTCGAACTGGCCGGGCTCGCCGTAGGAGAGTTTGGCGGTGGCGAGGGATTCCGGGTTGGCGATCGCGGCCTCGCAGATTTGCTGGCCTTGGGCGATGAGCCAGCCGCGCCAGTACTCGAAGCCGTCATCGGAGCAGCCGAAGTTCATGATGTGGGCCGCGCCCCAGAGGTCCCAGTGGAACATGCGATCCATCAGGGCATCCAGATCGCTCTGGAAGGCGATGATGTCGGTGGCGGGGAGCTTTTCGAGCTGCTCGCGGACGGACTCGGCGAACTCCTCGGCATCACCGGGCGCGGCCTTGCGGGCGGCTTCGATGATGGACCAGAAGGAGGCGGGTGCGGAAGTTGACGTAGACATGGGGGGAGAGGTTACGCCCGCGAGATGAATTAGGAAGGAGGTGGGCGAACTTGTGGAAAGAAGTTGACGGCGGAGGGCTGGGGATTTCGAGGGGAGGGAGCCGCGCCGGCGCGGGAGAGGAGGGAGGAGCAGAGGGAGGTGAGGGGGTCGAGGGGGAGAGAAGAGGGGGACGAAGAGGATTTGGATTTGGAGTAGGAGTAGGAAGAGGAAGAGGACGAAGGAGCGGGAGAGGAGGCGGGAATGGAAGGCACGCGGTGAGCGCGGGCGGGAGCGGGGAGGGGTATTTGGATGGAAGGGGAAACCGAGCGCGGGGTGGGCACGCGGGGTTCGACGGCGGCGGCGTAGCGGAGGACGATGGCGGCGGCCATGCGTT
>JBKJOD010000414.1:0-2591 GCA_046593245.1 Phycisphaerales bacterium | reverse complement strand
TCGCCACGCTCTGGAGCTCGATGCAGGGCGTGCTCGACGCCGTCACGCCCGGCGACGCAGCCGCCTTCTTCTGCCACTGCGGCCTCACGCTACGAATTGATTGAAACCGCTCTAGCCCATGTCTTGGTCATGTGATTGGTCGAGGTGTGGGAGTCATCGACCAAGGCGTTTCGGGCGAAGCGCCCGAAACATGGGCTGGAAAGCCCATGCCACGAGAATCGAAGCCCATGCCATGGAGAAGAACATGGGCTGGAAGCCCATGCCACTAGGATTTGGGATGCACCGAATGATGGCGGAACTTGGGTTGGGCGGAGTGTTGGTTGGCGCGGTGGTTGCGATTGGGGGTGAAGAAGCGCGGCATGCGATTCGAGTGAAGCGGGTGCGCGCGGGGGAGCGGGTGGAGGTGATGGATGGGCGCGGGGTGATTGCGGCGGGAGTGGTGGCGGAGATGGATGAGGGTGGGAAGAAGCGGGATGGGTCGGTGGCGGTGAAGGTGGAGAGTGTGCGGCGCGTGGAGAGGGAGCGGCCGCGGGTGGAAGTGTGGACGGCGGTGGCGAAGGGCGGGCGCGTGGATGAGATGGTGGATCAGCTTGCACAGGCGGGCGCGGCGGCGTGGCGCGGGCTGGAGACGGCGCGGAGCGTGGCGGGGGCTCGGGAGCAGAAGGTGGAACGATTGGAGCGAATCGCGCGGGAGGCGAGCAAGCAGTGCGGGCGGGCGTGGGTGATGGAGATCGGCGCGACGAAGACGATGGAGGAGGCGGTGAAGGGAGAGGAGGGGGTGCGCGTGGTGGTGTGTGATGCGAGCGGGGAGATGTGGCGGGTCGTGCGCGAAGGTGAGCCGGGGCGTACCGCCCCGATGACCTCGGACATCACCGTGCGATTGCTGATCGGCCCCGAGGGAGGATGGACGGAGGGGGAGATGGAGATGTGCCGCGCGGCGGGGGTGGTGGTGGCGCGGTTCGGGGCGCATGTGATGCGGATCGAGACGGCGGGGGTCGTGGCGTGTGGGGTGGTGATGGCGGGGGGATGAGTGGTAGTAGCAGTCACAGGAGTCATAGATGCAGTTTTGGGTCATCAAGCCTGCGGCATTGGGAGCTGATCAGGGACGCTGGTGGAACTTGGTCCTTTCCAAGCGTGCCGATTCATTCGGTGAAGAGAAGTGGTGGGAAGTGTTTCGAGGCAATGAACCACCGCCACCTGAAGCGGCTCCGTTTCGAGTCTGCGACGTGCTGCCGAAGAATGAGCAAGGCGACGTGATGTACACTGACCTGCTGGGTATCAGTTTCTCGGCCAAGCTCGCGGAGATTCTGCTCGGACTTGGATGCACGGGATTTTCCCCCCAGCCTTCCAGAATCTATGACAAGCACGACCGCGACCTTGTGTGCAGCGACGCGAAATGGACCCAGTTCCAACGCGGGTGTGGACCGGTGGATGATTCTCGCGGGTACGATGCCTGTCATCCATTTCGCGGGACGGTCGGCCTGTTCTTTGATGTGTCAAGTTGGACGGGGCTGGACATGTTCAAGCCACATCAGCATCCGGCGGTCGTCATCACCGATCGCATCGCAACTGCGATCCGCAGCAAGGGTCTCAAGGGATATCGACTGGAGCGAGTTGAGGAGTACGGAAGCGATATCGTGCACAGCTCGACATAGCGGGGCTGTTAGCAGTGACCGACATAAGGCACTGGCGCCGCTGCGCGGCTTGAGGTTGCTTCGCAACCTGAGGCACACCGGGGGCTTGCTCGAAGACTCGCCGCGCCCCCGGCAACATTCGTGCGCCCGAAGCGGGCGAAAGACAGCAGAGACGAAAGACAGCAGAGGCGAAAGGCAGCAGAGACGAGAGGCAGTAGGGGCGAGAGGCGGCAGGGGCGAAAGGCGGGGGAGTGAGCAGGCCGCGCGAGTCAGTCCATTTCGAGGTATTCGACGAAGCGGGAGTGTGGGAGGACCTTCTCGATGGGGAAACCCATCTGATCGGCGGTGATCTGGCGGATGCGGAGGAGGACTTGGGGGAAGGTTGGTTCGCCGGAGAGAGGTTCTCTATTTTGATTGGAGCGAAACTCGCCACCGGCGAGGTCATTGAGTGTCTGAACCGTCAAGGGCAACTCGCGTTTGAAAGGTCGGAATAGGAGCGTAACGAGCACCACCGGCACTACCGAGATCGCGACAAATACAAGAATCTCAGAGGTATCGCGAACAAAGAACACGGCGTAGATCGCGAAGAACAGGATAAACGCGCCGAACACAGTGAATCCGATGATCGCGCGAGCCCACTCGGGTCGGTGCAGTTCAGGCAGTGGCATCTTTGAGCGAGCCCAGAGGGCGCGGCGGATGTTGCGAGGGATCGCAACGTCGATGCGAGTTTCCGGGGTGAGCGAGTCCGGCGATACCTTTGTGTATTCCGCGATTGCTCGGCAGAGTTCCTCAAATCGCAGTGCGCCGCGGCTTTTGTGGGAACATGCCGTGGTGGGCTCCTGAATCCGGCCGTAGACAAAGAGGGCGACATCGTTGACGGTGCGGCAGTGTTCGGCGGCGGCATCGGGAAAGGTGATGCCGAACGTATCCTCGATTTCCATGACGAGTTCGACGGTG
>JBKJOD010000364.1:0-6540 GCA_046593245.1 Phycisphaerales bacterium | reverse complement strand
CTGGATGCGGGGAATCACGAAATCGCCGGATTCCAGCATGGTGCGCGAGGCCTGGGCGAAACGGGACTCATCTCGATCCACCGGCGGGATGGACCGCAGCCCCGGCAGATACACTGCGAGGCAGAGAACCATGAGCACGACGCCGCCACCAGCCCAGGAAGAGCACCAGCGACGCGACTGCGCGGAGGTGATGGGGTTGCCGCTGCGCTGCAGGATCGCGCCGAGCATGGAGAAGATGCTGGGGAGTCCGGGGGGATTTCTGTCGGCGCGGGCGGACATGGGGAAGGACTATAACGGGAATGGGGTTGGGGCGCGAGGAGTGAGGCCGTGAGCACTGGGCCTGGATATCCACGGGATTCGCTCGAAGACTCTCTCATCCCGGGCGTGTTTCCGCGGTGGTTCTGGCCGCTGATTCTGATGATTGGGGGATTCTTCGCAGTGCATCCGTTTGATCGGACGATCTCGGACGCGGCGGCGCGGCTGGCGGGGTCACTGAAAGGAGACATCTCGCGCGAGTTGTTCGCGTGGCAGCAGTACGGGCAAGGCATCGCGATCTTCGTCACTGTGCTGATCGTCTGGCTGCAAGACCCGGCGCGGCGGAGACGGCTGCTGGATCTCGGGCTGGCGCTGCTGATCGCACAAGTGGTTTCTACGGGCGGAAAGATGCTGATCGGGCGGCCCCGGCCGCGGGCGCAGTTTGATGACCCCAATACGTTTCTCACCCCGTGGGGCGAGTATCCGCTCGTGGTACATGGGAAGACAGTCCTAGTACACGCATGGGATACCAGGGCGGGTGCAGGGACGGACTTATGGTCCATGCCGAGCAGCCACACGCTGTTTGCGGCGGTGCTGAGTGTGTTTCTGGCGACGCTGTATCCGCGGCTGCGCTGGGTGATGCTCGCGCTCACGCTGTTGGTGGGGTTCGGGCGGGTGCTGTTTGATGCGCACTGGCCGACGGATGTGGTCGTGGGCGGCGCGGCGGGCTGGCTGATCGGGCGGTGCATCGTGCCGAGCTACGCGGGGGTGCGGCTGCTGGACTGGGTGTGGGTGCGGGTGGTCGATCGGGGCGCGAAACCGGCTTTTCCGGCGGTGATTGCGAGTGAACAGGCACGGGCCGCGGGCCGATAATCTGGCTGCCTTCAGTGAGGGAAGATGGAGCGTTTGCGTGCTACACTTGCCCCCACTTCCGCCAGAATGAACTAGCACCCCGGAGAGGTGTCCGAGCGGCTGAAGGAACGCGACTGGAAATCGCGTAAACGGGCAACCGTTTCAAGGGTTCGAATCCCTTCCTCTCCGCTTTCTTTCAGAAGAAGCCCTTCGACAAGCACGTCGAAGGGTTTTCTCATAGGTGGGCAACGACCTTTGAGGGCCGCATGGAGTTCAGAGGCGTTGCTTCAGAGGGTGGCCTCGGGGGATCGCATCGCGGCGGAGCAGCTCTTGCCGCTGGTGTACGAGCAGATGCGGGCATTGGCTGGGAGCCAGTTTTCGGCGCAACCGAATGGACTCGCCACGTCTGGGACTGTGCTTGCCTGTTCAACGGGAGCGGCTATTATCCGTTCGAATGTTCTCGCCCTGTTGCATCCATCATCACCATCACCATGCTCACAGCATGGCCGGGTGATGGTGCGCTGCGGATAGTTCCAGCCAAACCATTGACGCCGGCCCCGTGCTGGCGTCTTGTGCTTTTTGGCCTGAAATGGTCCGAAACACTTGGCGGCGGGCGGGTCCGGCATGGGAGCCACCATGCCGACCGAATCTGTGAACCAAGTTGCGGGTAACGGCCCACTCGAACTCGCACTGCCCAAGGGAAGGATGCAGGAGGGGGTGTTCGCGCTGCTCGCGGACGCGGGCATTCATGTGCGTGCCGGGAGCCGCGGGTACCGACCCTCGGTCTCGCTTCCGGGGATTGAGGCGAAGATTCTAAAGCCGCAGAACGTGGTGGAAATGCTGGCCTCAGGGACGCGGGATGTCGGCTTTGCGGGCGCGGACTGGGTGCGGGAGCTCGGTGCTGATCTGGTTGAGGTGCTGGACACCGGACTGGACTCGGTGCGGCTGGTGGCGGCCGCACCGGCGGGGCTGCTGATGGATGGGCGGCTGCCGCGGCGGGCACTGGTGATCGCGTCGGAGTATGAGCAGATCACGCGGGCATGGATGCGGGCGGAGGAAATCGACGCGCGTTTCGTACGGTCGTACGGCGCGACGGAAGTGTTTCCCCCGGAGGATGCGGACTGCATCGTGGACATCGCGGCATCGGGGGACACGCTGAAGGCGAACGGGCTGGTTGTGTTTGCTGAACTGATGCTGTCATCGACGCGGCTGTACGCGAGCCGACGGGCGTATGAGGATCCCATCAAGCGATCGGGGATCGAACGGCTGGTGATGCTGCTGCGCTCGGTGCTGGAGGCACGCGGGCGGGTGATGCTGGAGGTGAACGTGAGCGCGGCGTCGCTGGAAGACGTGATCGCGGCGTTGCCGTGCATGCGTGAACCGACGATCTCACCGCTGCATGGGGCGACAGGATTTGCGGTGAAAGCGGCGGTGCCGCGGAAGCGGCTGCCGCTGCTGATTCCGGAGATCAAGGCGCGCGGCGGCACGGACATTGTGGTGAGCCAACTGATGCAGATCATTCCATGAGTATCAACGCAAACATCGCGAGCGAGATCGAATGCCCGGTGCGGCTGAGCCGACGGGCCGCAGGGGCGATTGCGTATGCACCGCCGGCGGCAGGGCGACCGATCGACCTGTTTCTGGATGCGAATGAGGGACCCGCGTGGGGGTTTGATGTGCTCCAAGATCTGGGTCGATTGAACCCGGAGATCATGCGGAGATACCCGACTACCGACGCGTTGGAACGGGCACTGGCCGCGCGAATGGGTTTGGATGCGGCGTGCGTGCTGGTGACGGCGGGTGGGGACGACGCGATCGAACGGGCGTGCCGGGTCTGCCTGGAGCCGGGGCGGACGATCATCGTGCCGGTGCCAACATTTGAGATGATCGAGCGCGATGCGGCTTTGGCGGGAGCGGAGGTGGTGCGCGTTCCGTGGCCCGAAGGGGAGTATCCGACGCGGGAAGTGAATGGGGCGATCGATGAACGCACTGGCATGATCGCGGTGGTCTCGCCGAACAACCCGACGGGGGCGGTGGCCAAGGCTGCTGATCTGGAGATGCTGGCTGCGGCGGCACCGAAGGCGTTGCTGCTGGTGGATTTAGCGTACACGGAGTTTGCGGATGTGGATCTGACGAGCGCAGCGCTTGCTTTGCCAAATGCGGTGGTGATACGGACGTTCTCGAAGGCGTTCGGGCTGGCGGGATTGCGCGTGGGGTATGCGATCGGGCCGCGGCGGGTTATTGCAGCGATGCGAGCCGTGGGGTCGCCGTATCCGGTGTCGTCGTTGAGTCTCGCGGTGGCGGGCGTAGCGCTGGACCGAGCTGAGACGCGCCTGGCGGCGGTGATATCGAGCATTCGGGAGGAGCGGGGCGCGCTGGGTCACACACTGCGCGATCTGGGCGTTCGTGCGCAGCCATCGCAGGCAAACTTCGTACTGGCGGAGTTTGAGAGCAGCGAACGGGCGGAGTGGGTCTGGAATGCGCTCGCGGGGCTGGGAATCGCGGTGCGGAGATTCTCGAAGGGGAGGGGGTTGGACCGGTGCCTGCGAATCACTTGTCCGGGAGATGAGATTGCGTTCTCGCGGCTGACCGAAGGACTTCGAGCGGCGCTCCGACCGCAGGCGCTGCTTCTGGACATGGATGGGGTGCTGGCGGATGTTTCGGGCTCCTATCGACGGACGATCGTGCTGACGGCTCGCTCGTTCGGCGTTGATGTGACGGCCGCGGAGATCAGCCGGGCGAAAGCACTCGGAGATGCGAACAACGACTGGGTGCTGACGCACCGGCTGGTCGCGGCTCGCGGCGTGAACGCCTCGTTGAATGATGTCACGGCGAGGTTCGAGTCCATCTATCAGGGAACAACGGGGCAACCGGGGCTGCGCGAGACGGAGACGCTGATTCCGGATGTGGCGATGCTGGCTCGGCTCGCTGCACGCAACGGGTTGAAGGTGGGGATCGTGACGGGGCGGCCGCGGGCGGACTGCGAGCGGTTCCTGCGGCGTTTCGGCATCGCGGACTTGTTCCCGATGTGCGTGTGCATGGAGGACGCGGCGGCAAAGCCGAATCCGGCGCCGGTACGGCTCGCACTGGAGCTGCTGGGCGTGCGCTCCGCGTGGCTTGTTGGTGACACGCCAGACGACGTGGTTGCGGCTCGTGCCGCGGGCGTGGTGCCGGTGGGGATTGGCGCGCCTGGGGATGCCGGAGATGCCGCCAGCACTTTGACCAGGGCTGGTGCCGCGATTGTGCTTTCGTCACTCGAACAACTGGAGATGCTGCTGCCATGAATCCACGCACCGCAACACTTGAGCGCAAGACGAGCGAGACGGAGATCACTGTTTCGGTCAACATTGACGGCACCGGGCAGACCGACATCCGCACGGGCATCGGGTTTCTGGACCACATGCTGACGGCGCTCGGACGGCATTCGCGCATGGATATTGCGATGGCGTGCCGCGGAGACCTCGTCGTGGATGATCACCACACGGCAGAAGATTGTGCGCTGGCACTGGGTACCGCGATCGACAAGGCACTGGGTAAGCGGCGTGGGTTCGCACGCTTTGGGAGTGCGTACGCGCCGCTGGATGAATCCCTGGCACGCGCGGTCGTGGATATCTCGGGTCGTCCGTGCGCGGTCGTAGAGCTGGGTCTGACGCGGGAAGCGATCGGTGGGATGGCGTGCGAGAATATCACGCACTTCTTTGTCTCACTCGCTACGGCACTGCGGGCGGCGATACATGTGGATGTGCTGCGCGGCGGGAATGACCACCACCGCGCGGAGGCGGCGTTCAAGGCACTTGCGCTCGCGCTTCGTGCGGCACTTGCGAGAACCGAAGACGCGACCGTGCCAAGCACGAAGGGGGTTCTGTGAGCGCAACAACACTGGAAATTATGATTGTTCAGACCGGGTGCGCGAATCTTGCGTCGGTGGTCGCGGCGTTTACGCGGCTAGGTGTGCGGACACGGGCGAGCGCGGATGCTGGAGAGATTGCGGGAGCGGCGGGCGTCGTGCTTCCGGGCGTGGGGCACTTCGGACCGGCGATGCGATCACTCCGCGAGCGCGACTTGGATAGCGCGATCGTGGAGCGGATCACGCGGGGCCGGTCGTTGCTGGCGATCTGCCTGGGAATGCAGATGCTCTGCGAAGGGAGCGACGAGTCGCCGGGTGTCGCGGGTATGGGCGTGATACCGGGGCGCGTGGGGCGATTCACGGGCGAGTTGCGCGTGCCGCAGATGGGGTGGAACAGAATCGTTCCCAGCTCGCCATCACTGATGCTGCAACCCGCGAGCGTGTACTTTGCCAACTCGTTCCGGCTGGGAGCAATACCGAATGGATGGGAGGGAGCGGCAAGCGAGTACGGCGGGCGTTTCGTCGCGGCGCTCGAGCGGGGTCCGTTGCTGGCGTGCCAGTTTCACCCGGAGCTTTCGGGCGCTTCGGGGATTCGCTTACTGGAACGGTGGGTAGCGACGGCCGTGTGCGGGGAGGCGTTGCCATGCTGAGCCGCAGGATCATTGCGTGTCTGGATGTGCGCGATGGGCGGGTGGTGAAGGGTGTGCGTTTTCAGGGGCTGCGCGATTCGGGTGATCCGGCAGAACTGGCCGCGCGATATGAGGCGGAGGGAGCGGACGAACTCACATTGCTGGATATCTCGGCGACGCCGGAGGGGCGCGGCTCGGCGGTCGATACCGTGGCAAGGGTGCGCGCCGTGCTGTCGATCCCGCTGACGGTTGGGGGCGGTGTTCGGAGCGTTGAGAATGCAGCGGCTCTCCTGAACGTCGGCGCTGACAAGGTCGGCATCAACACGGCAGCGGTGCGAGCGCCCGAACTGCTGACCGTGTGCGCGGAGCGATTTGGCGCGCAGTGCATCGTGCTGGCGATCGACGCGGCGCGGGTGAACGACGACGCGGGGGAATGGCGCGTGGTGGTGCAATCGGGTGCGGAGCGGACATCGCTGGATGTCGTGGAATGGGCACGCCGAGGGGCTGAGCTTGGTGCGGGAGAGATTCTGCTGACGAGTTGGGATCGCGACGGCACGCGTGTGGGCTATGACCTTGAGCTGATTCGGGCTGTCGCGCCGAGCGTGTGCGTGCCGGTGATCGCGTCCGGCGGCGCGGCGGGGCCATCGCACTTTTTTGAGGCGTTTGCGGCGGGCGCGGACGCCGTGCTGGCGGCGGGCATCTTCCACGACGGGACTTGCACCATCGGGGCCGTCAAGACATATCTCGCCGAGCGCGGCGTGGAGGTTCGAGGATGATTGTTCCTTCGATTGATCTCATGGGCGGGCAGACGGTGCAACTCGTCGGCGGCAAAGAGCACGCGCTGGATGCGGGCGACCCGCGACCGATCGCGGCGCGCTTTGCGATTGCAGGAGAGATCGCGGTGGTCGATCTGGATGGCGCGCTGGGGCGCGGCTCCAACGCCGAGTTGATCCGCGA
>JBKJOD010000328.1:0-6292 GCA_046593245.1 Phycisphaerales bacterium | reverse complement strand
GCCAGCCAGTGCTCGCCCATGTAATCCCCCGTCACATGCGGCAGGGCGTTGTGCAGGTGCGCCTCGAAAGCCCGCTCCGCGAGCCGACGCCGCTGGTCGTCCGCGGGAAGCACCTGTGCCAGATTCCGCCAGCACCAGGCGCGGCTGAGATTCAGCCCATCCAGATGCGTGATCTGCCCGTCCGTGCGATCACTCACAAACGCGGGCGCGAACAGACACTCGGGCTGGCCATGGCGGAGTTTGGGGAAGAAGGCGTCAAGCCATGCGATAAACTCGCCGCGCGGCAGCACGCGCCGCATCACTTCCGCTTCCATGAGCGATGGCGACAGGAAGTCCGTCCCATCCGGCTCCCACGCCGGACAGTTCGCATCCTTCGCGTACCACGCCCGGGCCTTCGCCCCGATCAATGCCGCGAGTTCAGTGTGTGCAGCGACCCCCGCGTAGTCCCACGCGAGCGCAAGCCCGAAGGCGCTGTTCGTGTGCGTGCCCACGCGGATCGGATAGGTCACCTTTGGGAGATACTTCAGGTATCGCTGCACAAACCCGTCAGTCAGAGGCGCGAGGGCATCGCGCCAGCGAGCCGCGTCCACGTTCCATCCGGAGGCACTCTGATCGCGCGCGAGCAACCGCAACTCCGCCGCGAGTTTCAGAAGCCACGCCCAGCCATACGTCCGCTCAAAGGTCTCGCTGCGCGGACGCTTCAGATACATCGCCTCGACTTGGACATTCGCCGGAGTGAGGTGACGATCCATCACGTCTCGCACGGCCGCGGCCTGCGCGATTCCCGGCACCAGCCGCGCCGCCCGCACGAGCAGCCAGTGGGCATGAACCGACGAGTGCCAGTCGAACGATCCGAAGAAGCAAGGGTGCAAGTCTCGCGGCGAAACCAGATCGCACGGATCGTTGATGACATGATCCAGCTTCGACGGATACTCGCGATCAATGTGGCCGAGCGCGACGGCGACGAAATGATCGACAAAGTTCGCAACACTCGGAATCACTTCGCGATTCCCTGGGGCCGCGCCCCGCCCTGGATCGCCGAAAAGTTCAGCCCCGACTGCGGCGAGAACAGCCCCGGATACGCCCGCAGCGATCCCGCCACGTCACTACTGGTCGTTGCTCCCAGCGGAATGTTCCAGTCAATGGTCCCGATCGCTTCGTCCAGCACGCTGTATCCGACCTCGCGCTGCGCTGGATCCTGCAGGAACAGCGGCACCGTGGTGATCGAGACGTTTACCACGGAGAGTGCACCCCGCAGGCCCTGCAAGTGAGAGATCGCGGTGTCTCGCGTCTGCCCGGAGAACTGCGAGAGCACCCGGTTTCGCTCAACACCCAACTTCTGCTCCACGAGAGCCGAGCGATCTCGCAACATCTCCACTCGGGACTTGGCGCAGCCACCAGTGCCGAGCACGAAGGTACACACAACGACACCGATCAACACAATGAAATGGCGACTGCTCATGCTGCGATTGTACCAAATCGGCCAGCTCGGCGGGCCCCCTATTATCCTGCATGAACGCCACGACAGCATCACCGACCGCGCAGGCTTCCTTGGAACTCGCCGAGAAGCTCCAGCAGGTCGAGCGCGAGTTTGAGCGGTTGGAGCGCAGCGCAAGAACCAGCCAGCGCTGGTTCTTGTTTGGCCTCATTCCGCGGCTGGCGCAGGTCGTCAGTCTGCTCGCGCTGTTTTTTCCCTTCGTGGGCATCGCACTCTATTTCTACGCAAGCTCAATCACGAAGAACCCCGCACACACGACGCCGCTCTGGGAAGCCATCCTTCACTTCGTTGGCAATATCGTTGGGGCCGGGCTCTCGCTGCTCATCTCGACCTGGGCATTTCGATACTGCCAGGCCCGCGCCGACGGCAAGCTCTGAACTCTCCGCACATCGCGCTCACTCGCCAGCGGTCTTCCCGCTCGCCTTCACAAACTCCTGCCCCCCACTTCCCCGCGCCGCCCCGACCAGCTCGAGTTCCACGCGCACGCCCTCATCATCCGGCCGATGCCCCCACGCGCGGATGAGCCCGCCGCACAAGCTGAGCGGCGCGACCGGTTCCGCCGCGAGCAGTTCGCCCTTGAGCGCGGGGAGATCCGCGATCATCAACTCCAGAGGCACACGCATCGCGGGGATCGTCCGACCCAGATCACTCGACTCCTCGCGCGTCGGCCACCTGTTCGCGCCGAAGGTAAGCGCAGCCGTTGGATGAAAGATCATGCGCAGGATCGAGGGCTTGACGATCACATCCTCCATCATCTGCTTGAACATTCCCTTCTTGCCCAGCGAACCATTGAACGTGAACAGCGCGCCCCAGCCGCGCATCACGCGATCAAACTCCGGCTCGGAGAGCTTTCCGAGGAACTCATCGTCGGTGAGCGCATCGGTGTGACCGATCATCGGTTCCGCGCCGTCATACGGGCCGTAGCCGAGCAGCTTGATGGGGAATCGTCCGATGGACTCGCCGATCTTCATGCCCGCCTCGTCAAACATCGTGATTCTGGTGCGAGCGACATCGGACTTGAACGAGTACGTGCGGGCCGCGCCCTTGCCGCCGCGGCTCTGGTAGCCGGTGCCTTTCGGGTCCAGCTCATCCGTGAGTTCCACCAGCACCAATCGCGTCGTCACGCCCGTCGGTTTCGTCGCGATCACGCTGATGAGCACGCGATCACCGATCCGCCACTGCTCGCGCGTCGCCGCGAGTTCCATGCCCGGAAGAATGGCCGATGCGATCTCGCGCAGCGACTTCGCCTTCGGAGCTTGCTCCACCACATCCGCACCAGTCCCCGCGACACCTGCCATCGCCCCCGCCGCGGCGGGAACCCCCGAGCGCACCACCGGCCGCGAAGCACATCCGCCAATGCCACAGATGCCCACCGCGCCGCTCAAGACGACCACCCTCATCCATCGCACACTCGCCATATCCCGCCAATCGCTCATCATCACGCCACCCCATGCCTTTCTTCGCTCAGAGCCCAGTGCCTACTGCCCAGTGCCTACTTCTGCCACCACCTTCGCCTCAAACGCGATGGGCGTGTTTCCACCCACCGGCAACGCGGAAATCCCGATCGTCGTCCGACACGGTTGATTCGGTCCGCTCGGAAACAGCTCCGCATACGCCTGGTTGTACGCCGGAAAGTCCTGCTCCAGATTGGTCAGAAAACAGGTCACATCCACGATCCGCTCAAACGACGACCCGTGTTCCTCCAGCACCCAACGCACATTCTGAAACACCGCCCGAACCTGCGCGGCCACGTCATACGAGACCATTTTTCCATCTGCGCCAAGAACCACGCCCGGAATGTCCTTGCTCCCGCGCTGCCGCGGGCCTTGGCCGGAGAGGAAGAGCAGATTGCCGACGCGGCGGGCAGTCGGATATGCGCCGACGGGTTCAGGGGCACGGGTCTCGGCAGCCCGACGCAAACGCATATTCATCAGACAACTCATGGCCCGCTGCAGATCGATATCGACTTCAACCCAGATTGCTTTCATGGACGGATCATTTACTCGAATCAACCCGAACAAGATGTGTTCGGAGCCGAGCGTTGTGTCATTGAGTTTGCGAGCCTCCTCGATGGCGCTCATGATGACTGCTTTCGCTTCATTCGTCTGGGGAAGCCTTTGTCCATCATTTGGCAAGCCCGAGTGAGGCAAACCCATAGCGGTCAGACGCATCGCTTCAAGATCAACCCCAAGTTCGCTGAGAATGGACGCGGCCGTGCAAGCCTTGTTCTTCAAGATACCGAGCAAGATGTGGCGAGGCGCAATGATGCCCTCATTCGTCTCTGCCGCTGCGAAGTTGGCAAGAGCCATCGTCTTGCGGGCGTTGTCAGAAAATCTCTCAAACATGCGGCCACCTCTCCTTTGAACTTCAAACTCTCACACACACATTCTTGGCCTCAGTAAAGAACTTGATCGCCTCCATCCCCCCCTCCCTCCCCACACCGCTTTGCTTCATCCCCCCAAACGGCGTCCGCAAGTCTCGCACCATCCAGCAGTTCACCCACACGATCCCGCTCTGCACGCCAGATGCAAATGCGTTTGCACGTCGCAGACCTTCGGTGTACACGATCGCGGCGAGGCCGTAGCCGGTGCCGTTGGCGAGTCGCAGGGCATCCTCATCGTGCGAGAACTTCTGCACGGTGATGACAGGCCCGAAGATTTCTTCCTGCTCCACGCGGCACGTGGGATCGAGCCCTTCCATCACAGTGGGCTGGTAAAACAGGCCATCGCGGCAGTGCTGTGGCAGCGACTCCTGCGAGACGCGCGCTCCGCCGCACAGGACTCTCCCTCCCAACTCCCGCGCCATCTGCACATACGACTCCACCTTCGCGAAATGGGCCGCGCTGGTGAGCGCGCCGAACTGCGTGGATGGGTCCATCGGGTCGCCGATCTTCAGCGCCTTGACGCGCTCCACCACTGCGGCGACAAACTTGTCATAGATTCCCTCCTGCACAATCAACCGCGACCCGCACAGACAGATCTGCCCCTGATTGGTGAACCCCGCCCGCACCGCCGCGTTCACTGCCTCGTCGAAGTTTGCATCATCGAACACCACAAACGGGTTCTTCCCGCCCAGCTCCAGCGACACCCGCTTGAGCCGCTCGCCCGCCTCGCGGCCGATCCACTTGCCCACCGCGGTCGAACCCGTGAACGAGATCGTCGGCACCTCGGGATGCATCACCAGCGCGCCCCCCGCACGCGGCCCCATGCCATGCACAATGTTCAGCACGCCCGGCGGCATTCCCGCGTCGCTGGCCAGCTCACCCAACATCCACGCCGTCACCGGCGTCACCTCGCTGGGTTTGCACACGGCGGTATTCCCCGTCGCCAGCGCGGGCGCGATCTTCCATGTCAGCAGATACAGCGGCAGGTTCCACGGCGAGATCAGCCCTGCCACGCCGCGCGGCCGCCTCAACGTGTAGTTCAGCGCACGCACGCCACCCTGCGCCGCCGGAACTCCACCACCATCAAACTCATGCATCCCCCCAGTCGTATGCATCACCGCGCCCGCGAAGTAGCGGAAGTTTGAGGCCGATCGCGGGATGTCCACGCTGCGGGCCAGCGCGATCGGCTTGCCGGTGTTCCGCGACTCCGCTTCGGCGAGCCGCTCCATGTTCGCGTCGATCAGGTCGGCGAGCTTGAAGAGCACACGGGCACGCTCGGCCGCGCCCATCGCGCTCCACTCCGGAAACGCCGCGCTCGCGGCCCGCACCGCCGCGTCCACATCGCGCTGGTCCGAGTCCGGCACGCGAGCAAACACACTTCCCGTGGCGGGCTCAACGACATCCGCGTAGGTTCCCCCCTGCGGCCCCACCATCTTCCCGCCAATGAAGTTCGCGAGCGTCAGCATGGGCAATGGTAAGTGGCATGGCTCCCTCATAGGTGGCACGGCTCTGCAGAGACGTGCAGAAGAATCCCTCGCGGAGGCGCAGAGATCGCCGAGGAATGCGGGGACGGGAGCGAGGAAGTAGAATGCGGGGATGAGACCGCACCCGCGCATCCGAAAGACTGTGAAGTGGGGCGGCGCGGCGGCGACGGTGCTGCTGGTGGTGGTGTGGATTGCGAGCGGGCGATGGCACGCAGTGATTGGAAACGCCTCGGGGCTGACGATCCGTTTGTCTTCGGGGCAGATTTCAATGGGATTGTCCGAGGCACCGCTTCACGCGGACTGGTTGGATGGTTACTCGTATTTGTCATACTCTCCTACATATCGCTGGTCGTTCTCGACATCCGCTGAGTACTACGAACACGGAATGGCCACCGTACCGATCTGGTTTCTGCTGCTGTTCACCGCAGGAGTTCCAATGCTTCTGTGGAGACAAGAACTTAAACGTCGCCGCGCTCAGTTGAACCTCTGCCCGAAGTGCAACTACGACCGCACCGGTCTCGCCCCCGATGCTCGCTGCCCGGAGTGCGGCCGCGCCACGACGCGCAGTGCCTGATATCTTCCTACTCCCCTACTCCCCTACTCCCCTTCTCCCCACTCCCTCCCCATGCTCCTCCCCACCAACCTCATCCTCGCCGCGCTCTTCCTGATCGTCGCGATTCTGTACTCCTGCGTCGGCCACGCGGGGGCGTCGGGCTATCTGGCGGCGATGGCGCTGATGGGCATCGCGATAGACGTGATGAAGCCGACATCGCTCGCGCTGAACATTCTGGTCGCCACCATCGCGACGGTGCAGTTTGCCCGAGCGGGGTGTTTCTCGTGGCGATTGTTCTGGCCGTTCGCGGCGGCGTCGATCCCGCTCGCGTACGTCGGCGGCGCGATCAAGCTGCCGGGCGAGTATTACCGGCC
>JBKJOD010000273.1:0-8934 GCA_046593245.1 Phycisphaerales bacterium | reverse complement strand
TGTGGATCAGCTTGGCGTAGAGGAGTGAAGCATGGGCTGGAAGCCCATGCTACTTGTTGACGGCTTTGCAGACTTTGCTGGCCGCGTCGGTGAGGTCCGTCGCGGCTTGCAGAGTCGGGACGAGGGACTTGGCGTCGCTGAGGATTTTGCGGCCGGCGTCGACGTTCGTGCCTTCGAGCCGGACGACCAGGGGGACCTTGAAGCCGGTGGAGCCGTCGGGGTTTTTGTAGGTCTTGGCGGCGTTTACCACGCCTTGGGCGATGATGTCGCAGCGCATGATGCCGCCGAAGATGTTGACGAGGATGCCCTTGACGTGCTGGTCGCTCAAGATGATCTTGAAGGCCTCTGTGACGGCTTCTTCAGTGGCTCCGCCGCCGACGTCGAGGAAGTTGGCGGGGGTGCCGCCGTGGAGTTTGATGATGTCCATGGTGGCCATGGCGAGGCCCGCGCCGTTGACGAGGCAACCGATGTTGCCGTCGAGGGCGATATACGAAAGGCCCGCGGCTTTGGCGCGGAGCTCGGCAGGATTTTCTTCGGCGGGGTCGGCGAGCTTTTCGAGGTCGGGGTGGCGGAAGAGGCCGTTGTCGTCGAAGGAGAACTTGGCGTCGATGGCGAGGACTGAGAGTGCGGGAGGGGACACACCCCCTCCGCCCTTGCTGCGCTCGGGCACCTCCCCCGCTGGAGCGGGGGAGGAGGCGATGACGAGGGGGTTGATCTCGGCGAGGGTGCAGTCTTTTTCGACGAAGAGTTTGGCGAGCTTGATCATGATGTCTGCGGCCTGATTCGCGAGTTTGCCGCTGAGGCCGAGCTGGTACGCGACTTTACGGGCGGCGAAGGGTTGCAGGCCGAGCATCGGGTGCAGCGGCTCCTTGATGATCGCGTCGGGGGTGTTGTGGGCGACGGTTTCGATCTCGACGCCACCTTCGCGGGAGGCGATGAGAACATTGCGGCGGGTGCCGCGGTCGGTGGTGATGGCGAGGTAGAACTCTTCCTTGGGGGGGGAGGCAGTGGGCAGTGGGGAGTGGGCAGTGGGAGAAGAAGAGGGCTTGCGGTCGGCGATGTCGACGCCTGCGGCGACGAGGAGTTTCTTGACCACGAGGCCTTCGGGGCCGGTCTGCGGGCTGACCATTTTGTTGGTCAGCATGAAGGTGGCGGCGGCTTTGGCTTCGGCGGCGGTGCGGACGAGCTTGACGAAGCCGGCCTTGCCGCGGCCGCCGGCGTGGACCTGGGCCTTGATAACGATGAGGGCGTTGCCACTCTCGGGGTTCATGCCCGCGGCCTTGGCGACCTTGCTAAAGGCCTCTTCGGCGGCGAGGGGCGACTCGATCACCTGCCCGGCGGGAACGGGAATGTTGAAAGAGGCGAGGAGGTCGCGGGCCTGGTGTTCGTGGATTTTCATAGGGAAAAGTGACGGAGGGAGCTTGTGACGGAGTGACGAAGTAGAACGACAGGGGCGGATGATACGGGGAACTGGACGCCCGCGGCGGGAGGAGTGAAAGTGGACGTGCGGGGGATTTCCGGCGGTGTTTAGGTGGGGCTCACGCGGCCGGGGCAAAGTCTGAAGTAGCAAGACGGACACTCTCATATTCAGGAGCATCAACCATGCGACTCAACAAATGGTCGGCAATGGGTTTGGCGGCGGTGGCGGGGTCGGTGATGGCGGTGAATCAGGCGTCGGCCCAGCAAGGCGTGCCCAGTGCGGCACCCAAACCAGCCAACCCGCAGCCAGCGCCCGCGAACGGTCAACCAGACCCGGCGAGCGCGCAGCCGCGGCCGGCGAACAATCCCGGGACCGTGCAGCCGCAGGTGGTGCCGAATCGGCCGACAACGCCAGCCGGGCAGCAACCGGTGAATCAGCAGCCGCAGCAGCCGGTGAATGCAAACGGACAACCGGTCACCACGATCGGAGCCAACGGACAGCCGGTGGTGGTCGTGCCTAATGGCAGCAATGGAAACAGCGGCAGCGGCACGGTGGTGACGGGCACCGGACTGGGACGCTACGAGCGGCCGTTCATGTTCCAGACTCCGGGGATCGAGGCGCGGTTTACTGAGAACTCGCATCGCCTCATCGGTCTGGAGCAGCGGTTGGCAACGTCCAACCAGATGCTGCTCAAGCGGCTGGGCGAGGTGCGCACGCTCGCACCCGAGAAACAGAACGCCGCGCTGGCAGACATTGTGCAGCAGATGCTGATGGAGCAGGCGCAGATGCAGAAGTATCTGGTGCTGGCCCGCACGGCATGGTCCGGCGATCTGGAGGGTGTGCCCGCGGAGATGCCCGAGAACGCCGTGCCGACGGCGACGCCGATGGAGAACTCGCAGCCGCGTGGTGTGCCAACCAGCGCGGTTCCGACTTCGGCGGTGCCCAACACTGTGGCACCGACGAATACGCCACGCTGAACGTGGATACATAAAAACGAACTGTCCTCACACGCGGGGGTCGCGGCATTTGGCCGCGGCCTCTGTTTTTTGATCATGCGCGGGATCGACGGATGCGTTGGTGTCTCGCGCGGCGCTTCTATCCGGGCGAGCATCAGCAGCCGACGAACCAGAGGGCCAGGAAGGCGAAGATGTCGGAGACATCTGCATTTCCGGACTGGTTCACATCCGCGGATGGAAGCCCGGCGAACCATGCTTCCAGAAAGGCGAAGATGTCGTCGGCGGTGGCGGCGCCGCTGTGGTTGAAGTCGGCGGGGCAGGCGGGAGGCGCGGTGATGGGGCTGAGGTTCTGGACCACGAAAGCACGCTGGTCACCGTTGAACAGGCCGCTGCCGACGAGGGTGGTGCCGTCGGCACTGATGCCGCGGCAGTCGGTGAGACGCCAACCGGCGAGATTGGCACCGCGGGCGGCGAGATAGACGTTCAGATCAACCATGCCCAGGGTGGGCGTCCAGAGAAATGCGCAGTCGCCCAGCGGGGAATCAGACTGGCCGAGCACGACCCAGCCGTCGTTGCTGATAGCACGCCCATAGGAATACGCGGCGGTGCCGCCGGGCAGAACGCCAAGGTTCTGCATGGTGGAGTCGGACGATCGCCACCGGAAGGCGTGAGGAGCGCCGCTTGCGGTGTCAGCGTTGCCGACCACAAACTGGCCGTCGGAACTCACGGCCTGCCCTCGGGAGAAAGAGCCACCCGGAAGGGTGCCAAGGTCCACGGTGCCGGAAGTGCTGGTCCAGCGAAAGGCGCGGAGACCACTGCCGGAATCGGCGGTGCCGACGACCGTTGAGCCGTCGGTGTTCATGCCGTAGGACTGAGAGAACGTGCCGCCGGGAAGGTTACCGACCACGACCATGCCGGTCTGTGATGTCCAACGGAAGGCGTGTGTGCCCAGCGCAGAATCACCGGTGCCCGCGACGACGGTGCCGTCGCCACTCAGCGCTTGCGCGAAGGACTGCGTACCACCCGGGAGCACGCCAAGATCCTGCATGCCCGTGACAGAGTTCCAGCGGAACGCGCGATTGCCAAGCGTGGAGTCACCGGTACCGGCAACGAAATCGCCTCCGGTGCTGATGTCCAGCGCGTACGAGAAGGTACCAGAAGGAAGCGTGCCCAGCGAGAGCATTCCGGTTTGCTCGGTCCAGCGGAAGGCCCGCCCGCCGCTGGCGGCATCGCTGTATCCGATGACCACGGTGCCGTGTTCGCTGGTGGCATGTCCGATGGAGTAGAACCCGCCCTCGAGCACACCCATGTTGATGATGCGTGGCTGAGCGAGCGCGGGACCACCGGCGCAGGCAAGGACTGCGATGGAAACCGCGAGGTGCGGCAGGACATCCCAGAATCGGGAGCGTCGCAAACAAGGCGACGAGGCGTCAGAGCGGGCTGACTGCATGATCCAATCGTAGCATCCAGCGTGGCAATCCGAAAGCGACATGCGAAATCTTGACGCTAACACCCCGCAAACCAGACGGCGAGGTAGTCAAAGATGTCCTGTTCGGTGATTCCGCCCACTGCGTTCCAGTCGGCACGGGGATCGCGGCTGAACCAGGCACTAACAAAGACAAAGATGTCCTGAACCGTAAGAATGCCCGATTGGTCGAAATCCGCAGCGCAGGCGACAGGTGGCTGAGGAACCGGAAGGCCGTCGATTGAGATCGAGCTGGGGGTGCCGGGGCGGAAGAGGGTGAGGGTTGCGCTGCCAGTGGTGGCGGCGGGGGGAACGTTTGCGGTGAAGGAAAAGTTGTACATCGTGCCCCACCGGAGGGCGCTGGTGTTGGGGTTTTCCGCGAACTTGGCGGGAGTTTCGAACTTGATGCCGGTGCTGAATCTGGTCATGGCCCAAGGCGTGTTGTCATACGGTTCGCCGGAGTGGTAGAGCGGAGCGCTGAAGCTGGTGTTGCTGACGAGCGCATCGGTGCGAATCGGTATCGAGAAGCCGCCACCGGAGCGGTGCGAGTCGAGATTGAAGGTGGCGTAGTCGTAACGCCAGGTGCCATTTCCCAGATCGGTGACTTTGCCCGCCGCGACGAAGCGACCCTCACCGGGGACATCGGCGTTCACGATGGTGACGGAGGTGTCGGGTGTGTTCAGCCCCAGCCCGTGCTCGCGCCAGGCGTAGATGGCGGGCCTGCCGACAGCGGTGGTGCCCGTCATCGTCCAGGCGTAGGTCGGTGCGGCACCCGTGTTCGCGATGTTCGCGGGTCGATACGAGGCGTTGTTCAGCTTGGCCGCGGGAAGCTCTTCGGTGCAGACATATTCGCCCTCGGCGAAATAGCGTGCGCCGGGGAACTGGACCGGGTCCATGTCGGAGACATTGATCTGCACGTGACGCCAGATGGCATCGCCAGTGCCAGCGGCGATCGTCGTGAACGTGCCTGCGTACGGATCAATACCGGAGCGCGGGCCGAGCCGGGTGGTACCGCCGTTGAAGCCGGCGCTATAGACGTCCTGACAACCGGCGCGCAGGCCGGTGCCTGAGGTGGAGCAGGTGAGACCACAACCGTTGCCGTTGGCGACGCAGCAGCCGTGCTTGGCGTGGCCGAGGCCGATCTGGGTGAGGCGACCGTCATACAGGCGATACGCGTTCATGGCCAGGGCGGGCGTGCCGCCGTTGATCCAGGAGAGATTCACGTTTCCGATGTTGCAGGTGTAGCTGCCCCATGCGTAGCCGTACTTGCCGTTCACCGGCGCGCCACTGGAGGGGTATCGCGCCGAGTCCTGGATGTTGGAGTGGGTGATGTCCGCGCCTTGGGCGAGCACAAGACGTGGAGATGCCGCGGCCGCAAGGGCGAGCGAAGTGAGAGCCAGAGCCGAGATGTGCCGCATACGGGCCTCCTTGGAAAACCCACGAGCGTGAGTCCCACCACCCGAAGCGAGAGCGTGTGGAGTCAGAACGGCTCCGTGGAGAGCGTACTCGAAACACGGTCAGCTTTGCAAACGACAAATCGCGGAATGCGGAGCATGGCCACCAGCCCCCCCGAACATTGGGGGTGAGAAGCGAACATTTTCATTTCGCATCAGGGTGCTGCTCGGGAGCATCCGGCCAGCAGTTGATGCGCGGCCAGTTCCACGGAAGTCGTACGTGGTTGATGGGCGGAGATGATGCGTGCGGGCGGCGGGCATCGGCGTACATCAAGGCAGTGCGGATGATGTTGCCATCAAGATAATCGCCGGTGCAGAAGCCGTTGGGATGCTGGGTATCGAACATGTACACGATCTGAGTGTCGGCCCAGGCCAGCAGGCGATCGCGAAGGGCGGGGCGATGGGCGGCGATCTGGATCGCGCTCTCGATGGAATCGGCGAAGCCGTCGGGGTTGTTGCCCTCCCAGCGAAGGTTGTCGGTGCGGGAGACGGCGAGGGCGATGGCATCGGCGCGGGCAAGGAGAGCATCGAGGCGCGCGGGGGGAAGTTGGCCGTGACGACGCTCTGCTTCAACAAAGAGCAGAACGCCGCAGAGCAGATAGCCCCAGTTGTCGCAGGGTTCGGAGTCGGTGATGGTGAGATCGTGCGTGCGTGCTTCGCCTTTCCCCCCACCAGCGTCGAGCTGGGTCACGAGCAGGCCGTCGGAGTTCACGCCGCGGGAGAGAAGGAGTTCGTACATGCGTGCGAGCGGCTGGGCCCAGCGACTCGCGCGAGCTGACCACGCGGGATCATCACTGAGCGCGACGGCGGTGGCGAACGCTTCCGAGAGACCGACTGCGGTTTCGTTGCCATGATCGCGGAGACGGACGACGCCGCTGGGGAAGCGATCGGTCTGATAGTCGTAGAAATGCAGCGGCACGCCGGGAGCATCCGGGTGCGCCAGCATCTGGCCGGTGATGGCGTCGGTGATGATGGCGAGCATGGCGTGGTACTTGGCACCTGGGCCAGTGGTGTTGCATGCAAAGCCGAGACGACCGAAGGATTGCATCACATCGCCGTTGATCTCCGAGTCTCGGCTCGGGATTCTTCCGAAGCGGGATTGCACACTACTGGCAGTGATGATGGCATCGGCGAGTCCGGTCATGCGAGTAAGCACGGCGGGGTCGCCGGTGCGCTCGTAGAGAGGGATGAGTCCGTCTTTGAGGTACTCACAGGTAGAGAACATGCGCTCACGCGGGGTTTGCTCGATCGCGACGCCGGTGGCAGAGCTGATGGCGCGGCAGAGGCCGCCGGTGGGACCGGCGGGATTTAGGGCACGCTCGGCGGCGAGCGTTTCGCGGAGCAGAGAAACACTCGGGAGATGCTGGTCGCTGGCGATGGCGAACTCAAAGCCGAAAAAGTCGGCCGCGGTGTTGCGATAGTTCCACTCGGAGATGGTGGCGGACTGCGGGAAGAGTTTGGTGGTCGGGTTGCGACGTGCCATCCATGCGTTGTGGAGGGCGACGGCACGCGAGATCGCGTCGGCGGCGAGAGATTGATGGATCGCGTCGACCAGAGGCTGATCATGGCGGGAGAGGGCATCATCGCGACGGCCAAGCAGGGCGCGGCGCGATGAGAGGGAGGTATCGAACGAAGCGGGAATGGTTGAGGATTGAACGAGTAATGGCTGCGCGAGAGACGGGCTCGCGGTCAGGAGAAGTGCGATGATCGCGTAGAGGTGAGTGGCCCGCATGGCGGGGATGATAGTGGAAAGGCGTTGTGGTGCGGCGAGTTGCGGCGCTACTGGGGAACATGTCGCCCGCAACGCCGGGCCAGCACGGGCGAGATGCGTCAGCAGCCAGCAAACCAGGCGGTCAAGAAGTCGAAAATATCCTGCGAGTTCAGCCCGTTGACGTGGTTGAAATCAGCGGCGGCAGTACCGACGAACCAGGCCGTGAGGAAGTCAAAGATGTCCTGAACGGTGATTGAGCCGGAACCATTTGTATCCGCAGCGCACGCGGGCAGGACATATGAAGCGAGGGCGAGAGAGAAGGCGTAGTCGGACTGGGTCACACCGCTGCACACCGGGCTGGCGCCGGTGGTGGGCGCGGGGCATTGCCGATCGCGCCCCAGGGACCAGAAGAAGAGGGCACCGGTGTCCTGGGCGATGGCGAAGTCCCGAAGCGGCGCGACATCGGCCAGAGTAAAGACCTCGGACACGACATCGTTCTGGCCGATCATCGGAGTGATGCCAATCTTCCTCCATGCCTGCGCCGGGGTGAGAGGAGTTCCGGCGGCGGCGGCTGCGGCGCGGAGCTGGGCGTGGGCGCTCTGAGCGGACACGATGGCGTATGTGCCCATGTTTCCTGCGGGGTTTGGGGCGGCGCTGTCGCCGTAGTCCATCGCCATGATGTTCAGCCCGTCGATGCGGACGTTGTGCCCGAGCGCGGAGGAGAGGACGTACAGGCCGTCGGCGGTGAGTCCGGTAGGAAGCACGGGAAGGGTGAACCAGACGCGCAGGGTGCGTCCCTGCGCGCTGGCCGTGGATTGCAACTGGGCGATGGCCACGCTGCGCCGGTCGGTGGATGCGTGGTCGGCGAGGGCCGCGCCCTCGATGTCAAAGTCGATGTGCGTGAGCGCATAGGCATCGATGACGGATTGATATGCGGCGACGAGCGCGGAAGTAGAAGCACACGCAACCCCAAGCTCGACGTTGGCCGCGCCGCCGAATGAGACCATGACGTCGCCGCCGGACTGCCGGAGCGTGTTGATGCGGTCGAGGAGGTGGCCGGACGCGGGCGTGAGCGTGGAAAAGCCGCCCCACGCGGGAGCGCAGGTGGTTCCGATGGCGACAACGAAGCCCAGATTAAAGAAGCGGACCTCGGAACCGGGCTGGACGAGCGGTCCGCCCGCGAGCGTGAGTTGATCGAACTGGATCGGCGGCCATGCGGTGGCATCGATATATGGAACGAGCGCACGCCGCGGCCATATCGGCGCGGGCAGCGGCACGGGGCGGCCCGGCGCGGGAGAATCTGCGTTCAGCGTGACAGGTTGAGCGTTGAGCGTGATGGCCGTGGGAAGCGCTGCGCTGCCCAGCGGACCGGGCGTGGCTGTGAATTCGAACGTGGCAACCTCGCCGGGCGAGAGCGCACCGTCATCCCAAGACGGACCCATGAACGAAATTCGCGGCGGGGTGGCGGGGTGGCGGGCGTGGCCGGAAAACGGGCGTCCCACAGACTGTTCATGGTGAAGGGGGCGTCAAACTCCAACCGCCAGGCGGGAATGGTCCACGTGGCATCGTTGCGGATGGAGACTTGGCCCTGGAAACCGGAGCCCCAGTTTTGCGTGATGGCGTATGTTACGCGCACCGTGTCGGCGGCCTGTGCACCGGGCACGAGCATCGCCAGCAGAGCGACTTCGCACATGCGCCTGAGGAGCGGGAAGCGGGCGGGGACCGAGGCGGGTCGGGTGGGCATGGCAACAAGATACCACAGCGCCCGGTAAAGGCACGCGGGATTATGGGCAACCGGCGAACCACGCCGCGAGGAAGTCGAAGATGTCTTGGACCGTGATGCCATTCACGCCGTTGAAGTCGGCACGGGGGTCGGCGGCGAACCACGCGGCGAGAAAGGCGAAGATGTCCGGTGGTGTGAGGCCGTC
>JBKJOD010000187.1:0-6554 GCA_046593245.1 Phycisphaerales bacterium | reverse complement strand
AGTGCGGGAGAGACGGCAGGGGTGGGTGGGATGTGGGTCACAGAGGGCGCGGCCGCCCGGGGCGCACGATGGTCGTCCCCTGGCTTGAGGGCATTGGGGCCGGAACGGGGGGTTGCTCGAGGGCGAACGACGGGGTCGTTGCCGGGTTGTGCTGCAGGTGCTGCATGGGTGGTTCCAGGTCGTCCAAGCGCGGACGACAACTCAGAAGCGTGACGTGTCTCCACAGGTCACACCTTTCCGGGGTTAGTCGATTTGTCGATCTCCCGAGCGGAGTAAGTGACGAATCGAAGCGTGCAGGGAGCGTTCGGGGCAACCGTTTGCATCTGCATGCAAGCCGCTGCTCCGAACCATGAGTCCATTCGCCATCGTCCCAACTTTGGAGGCATCCGTCGGGATTCGATCCCGATCGTGCCGCGAAACAGAAGACATCGCGGCTGAACACATCCACCGAGTTGGTCCGTCGGTCTCTCCGTGACCGGGGGCGAAATGTACCGCATCGCCGATCACAACTCAACACATTCTTTACGATCCCGAGGTCTTCCACATCGCGCAGGTGCGGGAAGTGTCGAGACTTGAGCACGGGAAAAAAACTTTCGCACGATCGAACACGGCCCTGCGAACGTGCTGTGGACAACCTTGTGGAAAGGTACTTCCCACATCGAGGATTCCAGCATGATCACGCATTCGTAAGGCGGAGCGGGCGGACATACGGCACGCGCACTCCGAACCGCTCAAAGCCCGCGCGCCGGTACAACTTGACGGCCGAAGCATTCCGCGAGTCCACGGCGCAGGTCATCCCCCCCGTTCCGGCGATACGCAGCACATCTGCACCGGTGTTGGCTCGCAGCGGCCCATCGTACAACTGGCGCAACCCGAACGAGAGCAGCATGGAACCCAGCCCACGCCCGCGCACCTCGGGCGCGAGTCCGAGATACACAAGTTCTATCGAGTCCATCTCCGGGCAGACCGTCAGTAGCAGGCACGCCATCGCGTGGCTGGCACGATCGAACACGATCCACCAGAGCGATGGATCAAACACCCCGACGCTCTTGTGCGACTCCAGCACATCGGGCATGGTGCGCATGCCGCACAGTTCCGGGCAGTCCTGCGTGTCCACGTATGAGCGATCAAGCGCCTCCGCCAGCCATGCGTCAACCTGCGTTTGAGGGTGTCCCTCGCGCAGCAACTCCTCTATGGATCGCACACGCAAACCATCAGGCCAGGCCGGTTCTCCCGCCTTCTCCAGGGCTCGGCCAGGGCCGGATTTGGAGAGCGGGCGACGCATGTACGCCAGCTCGCCCAACCGCTGGAATCCCGCCAGCACAAGCGCCTCACCCGCGTCCACCTCGCGTTGCTCCAGCAGCGATTGCGCGAGCACGGCGCGCGGCCGCCCGTCTTTTGCCGGTCTGGAAAGTTCCTCGCACGCATGATGAATCAGCGAGATGCGCTCTCGCTTGGCCTCCGCCAGCGGGGCAGACCCGCCAAGCAATCGCAGTTTCGCCGCGCCGCCCCACATGCCCGCGCGCCGATCCGGGCCAGACACAAACAGCATCGCCGTGCGCCCCGAACCAACCACGCCCAACACCACCTGCCGCACATGCACCACGCCGACACCCGCGGCCACATTTCCACCCGCCACCGTGCACCACATCAAATCCATATCCACCCGGAGATGTGCCGCGGACTCCAAGAACCGCTCCGCCGCCAGCATCGGATCGCCCGCTTGTTCGCCGATCAGTCGCGCCGCCGCGCTCAACCGCAGATCCTCAGGCACCTGCATAATGCGAACACCCTCACCACCGGGGCTCGTGCCGAGGCCAGGATGGGAGGAAGTCGTTGTCATAAAATCTTCATACGCCCATGCAAGGCCGGTCCCATCGAATAGATCGTGGGATTTGACCAAAACCCCGTGGACTTCCCAAACGAACCGGGAGACAGTAGACTCCTCTGCCGCACGCCCCGCTGCTTTGCTCTGGGGAGCCAGCCCGACCGACGAAGGACCATCCGCATGACTATCCGTACCCACACTCGCTCCCGACCTTGGCAGACCATCCTCATCGCGGCGGCCGTGGGCCTCCTGGCCATCGCCGGTTCCGGCCCACTCGTCGGTATGGCCCCGGAGCCGGACGCTGTGCCGCGCCGCTGGGAGTTACAGGTGGATTCCGGCGACCTTCGGCTCGTCACCATCGACGTGCCCAATGTCGGCATCCGCAAGTATTTGTATCTGACGTTCCAAGCCGTGAACAACAGCGGCCAGGACATGCTCTTCGCTCCAGCATTTGAGCTTTCCGACGGCGAAGGACGTGTGTTTCGCTCCGGTCGGGATGTGCCACTCTTCGTCACGCAGCAACTCCTCGCCCGCACGCAGAACCCGTTCATCCAGGACCAGATCGGGATCATCGGTGAGTTTCTGCAGGGTGCGGAGAACGCCAAGGACGGCTTGGCCATATGGCCGGTCGATGGCTTCAACCCCGCCCAGCTCACCGTCTATGCCGCCGGGTTCAGCGGCGAAACCAAGACCGTGACCGCCCCTGACGGCAAGTCCAAGTTCGTCCTGCGAAAGACCCTGCGGCTGGAGTTCCAGACCCCCGGCGACCTGTCCGCCCCCGCAAACGAGTCCTATCCAGTCGGGACACGAAGCTGGATCATGCGTTGAGAGGTGCATAGCATCTTGGCCCACCGGGATACTCATTGGGGTATTCCCCAGGGATCGTTTCGACACTCATTGATTGCGAGGCCGCGTCATGGCACATAAAAAGGGACAGGGTTCGACCCAGAACGGTCGCGACTCCAATCCGAAGTATCTGGGTTTCAAGCTCTACGGCGGCGAAGCGGCCGCTCCGGGCTGCATTATCCTTCGCCAACGTGGGACGCAGTTCCGCCCCGGCTTCCTTGTGCAGATGGGGCGCGACCACACCCTCTTCTCCGTGGGCACCGGCAAGGTCGTCGTCCAGGGGAGCAAGGTCAGCATCAACCCGACCGATCCGAAAGTCGCTCGCCCCTCGTGGCTGAGCAACAACTGATCGGTTGCGTTGATCGCCACTGATCGGTGTCGAACAGTTCAAATGACTCATGCAGGCCCGCGTTCAGCGGGCTTGTTTATTTTTGCGAGTTCATGTTTGTGCGCCTGATCCGCCGTCGATCGCGCTGGCGATCTCGATCAGCGCATCCAGCTGCTGCCGCACCTGCTCCGCATTCGCACGGTCGCGCACGCCCAGCAGCAGCATTCCATCCCGATACTGCAACCAGTTCTTCTTGGACCACGCTTCCAGAATCGCCTGCACCCGCGCCGTGAGAATCACAGGAACGACACGATCGTCGTCGTAAAAGCTGCGAAACGTCTGGCACAGCGCGCCGGCCGATTCTGGAAGCGTTCGCGGCTTTTCGCTCGGCGTGTGGTGCGTGAACCAGCGCTTGCGTTCCAACACCAGCCACCCCGTGTGGATCGGCAGATCGGTCGCGGCAATGGTCATGTCGTGATGGGTTGTGCTCTTGCCATATCCGGTGGTGTAGCGATATTCCAGCACGCGAACGAAACGACCGGCGAGGTCTCCTGTGGCGAGCCACTTGACAGCGTTCCGCTCATATTTCAGCAGCGGATTGCCGCGAAAGAACTCAAGCTCGGGCGCATCCGGCGAGCACCCGGCCCCATCGTGCGTGAATCCCAGCGCCCGAAGTTTCTCGCCGATCTCCGCTCGGCGATTCTTCTCACGCGTGTCGAAGAACCACCAGAGCAGGAGCCCCACGACCAAAATCCCGCCGAGGATCACCCACTCGGTCGGAGACTGCGGACCGCGACTCGCAAGCAGATACCACACGCGGAAATGCTATCGCAGTGCCGCGTGGATCGCGCTCACATCCCGAAGCACCGTCTCCATCTCGCGCAGCGGAATCATGGTCGCGGCATCCGAGAGCGCCGTCTTCGGCTCCGGGTGGCACTCCATGAAGAGCGCGTGAACGCCCGCGGCAGCAGCCGCCCGCGCGAGCATGGGAGCCAGATCGGCCCGGCCACCCGTCACCTTGCCGCCCTCCCCGCGACCGGGCTGCTGCGTGGAGTGCGTGCAGTCCAAGCAGATCGGCACCGCGCCACCGACACCCTTCTCACCGACCGTAACATGATCGAGCTGCATCATCTCGGCCAGGCCGAGAAAGTCGTTCACGAGCCGGCCGTAGCCGAAGAACGTTCCGCGATCGGTGAGCATCGCGTTGTGGCATCCGGCCTGTGCAAGCTTGTGGATCGGCCCTCGCATCTCCTCGGGGGAGGAGAACTGGCCCTTCTTGACGTTCACGGCTCGCCCGTGCGCCGCCGCCGCGCGACCGGCGGCGACCAGCAGATCGGTCTGGCGGCACAGAAACGCAGGAATCTGGATGAGATCAACCACCCGCGCGGCGGGCTCGGCCTGATGCGGATCGTGGATGTCCGTGGTGAGCGGGACGCCGAGCTTCTCGCGGATCTCGGCCATCCACGCGAGCCCCTGCTCGATCCCCGGGCCGCGGGGCGAGTCGATGCTGGTGCGGTTTGCCTTATCGAACGATGCCTTGAAGATGTACGTCAGCCCGCGCGAAGCGCACAGATCGCGCACGTGGCGGCCGATGGTCAGCCCGAGTTCGAGAGACTCCAGCACGCACGGACCCGCGATGATCGCGAGCGGCTTTCCGGGGCCGATGATGACAGGTCCGGCACTACAGAATCTGGGCATGAGCGATCGTACACTGGGTGGTCCGGGAGGTCGCCAGGAGATCAGGACGCCCGCGTCTCGGCCACGTTACCCATCCACTTTTCCATGGTGTCCGCCCAGCGTCCCAGCGTGCGGCGCTGCACGACCACCAGCAGAACGACCAGCAGAACGGCGAGCACGCGCCACAGGTTCAGCTTCTTCTCGAGCGTTTCAATCTTTTCGTCGGGTGACTTTGCCATAGTGTTGTATCTCCGCATGGCAGCGCGACCATGCGCCGCTGAGCCGATCCGATCGGTTCGCGGACGTTGCATTCGTGAGAGAAGATCGACGCACCGTGTGGCGGATCGCCAGAGCCGTTTTTATTGGACGTTGCGGCGACGTGGAACGCACGTGTGTTCAGGGTTTCGGAGCGGCAGCCGCCGCACGCTGCTTTGCAGCTTCGCGCCAGCGTGCCGCATCGTTGTGCTGGCCGGCATCCGCCAGCATCCGTGAGGCCTGATCCGCCAGATGCGGGTTCGCCGGGGCCATCTCCGCTGCCTTCTTCATCTCGCGCAACCCCTCTTCGGTTTTTCCTGCAATGTAGTAGGCCACGGCCAGCTCATTCCGAATCGTCACCATCTCCGGCGCGGCATCCCGCGCTTTCTCGAACACGCGCACGCTCTCATTGAGCATCTCCGCGTTCTGCATTTGCGAGCCAGCATCGCGCAGGCCGACGCCAATCGGGATCAGCTCCCACACCTTTGTTCCCGCACGCTCGATCGCCTCGCGGACCAAGGGCAGGCCAAGCTCCGGCTTGCTCATGCGGAAGTACGCGAAACCCGCGCCGAGAATCGCACCGGTCGCTCCGTCCTGGGCCGGCTTGGCCCGTGCCAGTGTCAACCCCTCGTTGAGCATGGACACCGCGTTGTCTGACTCCCCCACTGCGATCTGGAGCTGGGCCGATGACACACGCGGCGCTGGCAGCTTGAGCGACTCCACCGCCGCGCGAGATGCCAGTTCCTTTGCTCGCTTGCGATCACCCAGTGCCGCGAATATCTGACCCGCTTGCAGCACCTGCTCGGGCTTGGGTTTGTACTGCGCAAGAGCGCGATTTAGCGTTGCGGTGGCCGCAGTTGTGTCGCTGCCATCGGCGAAGAACTTCGCGGCCGCGAGCAGGCCATCAATGTTGCGCGGATGCCGATCCAGCGCCGCGGACCATTCGGTGAGCGCGCCCACCTTGTCACCAGAAGACGCCCGGCGCCTGAGCAACTGGTCGCGCACGCCGAAGAGTTCATCGTGCTGTTGCAGCGCGTCGTTGTACATCGCGACAACGCCCGCCTCCGAGGCATCGAGTATGCGTTTCGCGTCCTGCTCGCTGGCCCCCAGGATCGACAGCCGTGCGGCCTCGCGCTGCGCCCGCGCCGTGATGATCTGCGCGATCTGAAAGACCAGCGCATCCTTCGGATGCCCGACGCGAATAATCTCACGGAGGGTTTGCTCCGCCTGATCTTCCTCACCGACGACCAGCCGCAGATACGCAAGGTTTACGAGTTCATCCGCACGCAGCGGCCACAGCAACGCAACCCCACCACTGCCATCCTTCGCGGGCGGCGATCCCTTGCGATAGTGTTCGATCGCTTCGCGAGCAAGGGCAACATCGGCAGCTGACGGGGCGAAGTCCGGCCGAAGGACCACGTCTACCGGGGTCTCGAACTTCTGATAGATCAGCTGCGCTCGGAGCAGATGCCAGCGGACGTACCCGCTCCACGCGGCCATCGCGAGCGAAGCGACCGTCGCCAGCACCAGCACCGCGCCCCACGGGCGAAGCTTGCCCGCGCGCCGGAGCTGGAACCCATGCACGCGGCTGTTCGCATCGCGCAGCAGCCGCCAGCACTT
>JBKJOD010000021.1:0-5606 GCA_046593245.1 Phycisphaerales bacterium | reverse complement strand
ACCGGCGTTCGCCCAAAGCGGCAAAAGCCGGTGGCACGGCCCGGTTGTTCCATGTGGAGCAAGCCGGGCCACCCGCCACGTCCCTGTACTCCAACGTTGAGCAAGGCAGGGCCACGCGCTCACCCGCCTACTCTCCTGAAAGCGTGCCGTCCCACTGTTGCTTTGTGATCTGAGGCGCACCGCTGAACAAAGTGCGGACGGGATCTTCATGCAGAGAGAGTTTTGTCGCATGCAGAGCCATGCGCGATACGGATAGCTGGTTTGCGAGCGGTCTCGCAATCGCGACCAGTTCTGCTGCCGCCGTTGCATCGACGCGGCATCCCAGAACAATCTCCCGGATCACCCCGCGCGGGATGCACTTGGCGTCACGGCAGCCCAGTTCCATTCGGCCCACGATGTCAAACAGACGCCACTCCTTTTCATATGCCCACTCTGGTGCCTTTGTTGTGACCCAGCTACGCAAAGATGCATACGTATCCGGCAGTGGACAACCGAACATCACGGTAGCAAGCAACTGATCAATCGAGAAAACCTCGGGGAGACAGATTGGGTACTCCACCGGCTCGGCAATCGTTTTCCACTCGTCTTCCAACACTCGTGTATCGAAGCCAAGCACGACCCCTCTGTGATGATCCGCGTAATGCGACCACATTGTGACGCTGGTCTTGTTGTCGCAAAGGCAGAACACGCGAAGCCTACGCGACAGCTCCCGCACGCCATCATGGATCATGGGATGAAGAGACTGGGTGCGAGGTTCTGTCGGCCCGAACGCTTTTTCGATTTCGTGCGGCCAAGAGTCGCCTCGCATCGAGCACAGCTTCTTGACAAAGGCTTCGCAGGCGGTGCGGTGCTGGGGCGTGGCGTTCTCGGGGATCTTTGCCTCCCCCTTTAAAATTTTCATGGCATGCAGTCGTACCGCAGGCAAAAAATCCTCTCGATCAATCTGCCAGCCGCTATTCCAACCGCCATCAAATGGATCATTAAAGAGCATGGGTGACGATCGCATCACGGTCCCAGCGGAGATCACTTTGAACGCCGTGTCGACGCTCATGTACTTATAGAGAATGGGCTTGACCGTGGGTGCGTTGGAGGCGCGGACTTTTCCGTAGTTGTCCCGGGGTCCCAAGGGTTCATCTGCTGAGGGCGTGATCGCAGCCATTTGAAAGGGTAGATGCGCCAGCGGGTGGCCCTGCCTTCCCGTACCACTCCCTTCCGGCTGTGCGGACGCTCCTGCGGGCATGCAGGGTGCTGCCGCACTCCCTTGCCCAAAGGGGGGCCGAAAGGCAGTGGCACGAACCAATCCCCGCGCGCACGCGCGGCCATCCCCTCGGCATCCCCTCCCGGTCTCCAACGTGGACAAGCCGGACGACCCGCACGGCCGACGTGAGATTATGTCCATCACATCCGATCCTCATCGTTGCAACATGCCGGAAACGGATTTTACAGCATGGTGCCATCCGCTGACGCGTGTTCAATCTGTCATGGTTCGGGCAAATGCACGAAGTGCGGGGGCTCCGGCACGCTCATAATCCCCGCATCCTCCGCAAGCACTCCCCCCACGCGCCTGCCTTGCACGCCTTGCGCCGCAACGGGAGATTGCCGCGCTTGTGACGGAAGCGGCGTCGCGCGAACGACTGTTTCGCAGTGACAACGCGGGCAGGGTGCGTTCCCAGCCGTCGACGGCGTGGCGAGAGCCATCGGTTCGCTTTTCACAAACTGCAACTCCGGGCGGTCGCTGGTTGAGCGTGGGTTAACAGGTCACATCGACCACTCCGCCATCTCTCTCAGAGTCCGTCCGTGTGCGGCGAGTCGGTGGAAAGCTGTGCAGGGGTCTGCGTACCGCATTCGGGACACGTCAGCGTCTCGTTGCGGCTCTTTGGGAGTTTGGCGAGCGGATACGAACAATGCGGGCACCGCGGCTGGGCCGAGTTTGGAGCGGATGTCGATAGTCGGTCCGAGAGCAGCAACCGCATCATGCGTTGGTAGTGCCAACCAGCGGCGAGATACCCAAGCACGCCGGCAGGTAGTGCCGCGATCAGCAGAAGAGATCGAACACCCCAGGTCAGCGGGCCCCCGCCCATCATGCACGTCGAGATGATGCAACCGCCGAACACGCCCGCGACCAGCCCCACAAACACGCCGAAAGCGGTCGCGTCAAGCACCATTTCGGTGCGAAGTCCTCGGGCGACCCGATGGGCCGCTTTTTTCGCGTCCTCATCCTCCAGATGATTGAAGTGCGCAAACTTGCGATGTACGGGTGTCCACGGCCATGGCATACCGAATCGTTGGGCTGTCAGAACCCGTTCGCCCTACTCTGACGGAAACTATGTTTGGAGCCGCACCCGTCGCGCCTTGTGATCGGCATCCCATGCGAAAAGGGATGCAATCAACGGCGGACCCGCGAGACACCAGAACGGGACAAACAGCGACCACTCATCCTCGCGCCGTCGCCAGTGGGCGTGCCACATGATCTTGTGCGGTTCGGGGAGTGCGAAGCAGGTGATGTACGATGCGGGCGGGCCATGGAATCCCGGCGACTCAATGTCCACGCCGCCCATGTACACGCCGCCCGAAACGAACTGCGTGGTGCGAAAGACCGCCGTCCACCACACACTCGCAAGCGCAACGAGCAAGAGCACGGTGAACAGTGCTGCGCCGCCCCACTTCACCGTCTTCCGGATGCGCGGGTGTGGCTTCATGGGTCCAGCGTATCGCGGTGGCTTGGTTCCCCGCCGGGTTGGGTGCGGGAAGGGGCGGAGTCCGCGGAGCCCCTTCCTGCCCTTCCAAACTCATTTCCCCTTGAACATCTTGAACAGCCGCGTCAGTGGGTCGTAGTACTCGTCCACCACGCGCTCCTTCAGCGGGATGATCGCGTTATCCGTGATGGTGATGTGCTCGGGGCAGACCTTGGTGCAGCACTTGGTGATGTTGCAGTAGCCGATGCCCCCCTCATTCTTCATCTGGCCCAGGCGATCCTCGGTGTCCAGCGGGTCCATCTCGAGGGCCGCGGTGTACACGAAGTGGCGGGGGCCGGCGAACTCCGGGTGCTTGTGGTGGTCGCGCAGGACGTGGCAGACATCCTGGCAGAGGAAGCACTCGATGCACTTGCGGAACTCCTGCACGCGGTCCACATCCGACTGCTGCATGCGCCAGGTGCCGTCGGGAGCGTCCGGGGCGCGGGGCTTGAACTTCTTGATCTGCTTCTTGACCTTGAAGTTCCAGGAGACGTCGGTGACGAGGTCCTTCACATGCGGGAAGGCCTTCATGGGCTCGACGGTGACGGGCTGCGTGAGATCAAGCTCGTCCAGCCGCGTCATGCACATCAGCCGCGGCTTGCCGTTGATCTCCGCGCTGCACGAGCCACACTTGCCCGCCTTGCAGTTCCAGCGGCAGGCCAGCGTGGGCGCGGACTCGGCCTGAATCTGGTGCACGGCATCCAGGACGACCATGCCCTCGGTGACGGTGGTGGAGAAGTCCTTGAACGCGGCGGCCTCGCGCTGGCCGAACCAGATGCGAAAGGTCGCGGGGGCGGGAGCGCGGGAAGCGAGCGGGGTCGCCATTTACTTGTTCTCCTCGATGACCTGCTTCAGATCGTCACGGATCGCGGCCAAGGGCTGGCGGATGAGCTGCATCGTGCCATCGGGGCCCTTGCGGGTGATGGTGTTGTGCCCCTCGAACGCCTTTTCCTTGTTCGGGAAATCCTCGCGGAAGTGGCCGCCGCGAGACTCGCGGCGATCCAGCGCGCTGCGGGTGATGGCCTCGGAGACGCAGAGCAGGTTGGGCAGATCCAGACAGGTATGCCAGCCGGGGTTGTACTCGCGGTTGCCCTGAATGCCCACGCCCGCGGCGCGGTGCTTGAGCTTCTCCAGCCCCTCCAGCGCCGCGCCCATTTCCTTCTCGTTGCGCACGATGCCGACCTTGTCCTGCATCATGTCCTGCAATGTGTGCTGCACGCCGAAGGGGTTCTCGCCGCTGGGGCGATCGAAGGGAGCGAGGGCCGCCTTCGCCGCGGCGGCGAGTTGCCCGTCATTGATCTGCGACTTGGGCTGCTTGCGTGCCCACTCCGCCGCGTGCTCGCCGGCGCGCTTGCCGAAGACGATGAGATCCGAGAGCGAGTTGCCGCCGAGGCGGTTGGCACCGTGCAGGCCCGCCGCAACCTCGCCCGCGGCGAACAGCCCGGGGACGCAGGTCATCTGCGTGACGCCATCCACACGCACGCCGCCCATCACATAGTGCGTGGTCGGGCCGACTTCCATCGGCGTGGTCGTGATATCCAGCCCCGCGAGCTGCATGAACTGGTGGTACATGCTCGGCAGCTTCTTCTTGATGTGCTCCGGAGCATTGGGAATCTTCTCTTTGATCCACGCGATGTCGAGGAAGACCCCGCCGTGCGGCGAGCCCCGACCCTCCTTCACTTCCTTCACGATGCAGCGGGCCACGTGATCGCGGGTGAGCAGTTCCGGCGGCCGCCGCGCGGCCTTGTCGCCGGTGACATACCGCCAGCCCTCTTCCTCGTTGTCGGAGGTGGAGGACTTGTAGTTGTCCGGGATGTCATCGAACATGAAACGCTTGCCCTGGTTATTGCGGAGCACGCCGCCCTCGCCGCGGACGCCCTCGGTGACGAGGATGCCCTTCACGCTCGGCGGCCAGACCATGCCGGTCGGGTGGAACTGGACGAACTCCATGTCCATCAGTTCCGCGCCGGCTTCATAGGCGAGGGTCTGGCCATCGCCGGTGTATTCCCACGAGTTGGAAGTCACCTTGAACGCGCGGCCGATTCCACCGGTGGCGAGAACGATGGCCTTGGCCTTGAACACCCGGAAGCGGCCGAGTTCGCGGTCGTAGCCGAAGCAGCCGGTGACGCGGCCACCCGGGCCATCCTGGAGCAACGCGATGGTTGTGTGCTCCATATAGACCTCGATGCCCTGATGGATGCCGTGATCCTGGAGCGTGCGGATCATCTCAAGACCGGTGCGATCGCCCACGTGGGCCAGACGCGGATACTTGTGCCCGCCGAAGTTGCGCTGCAGGATGCGGCCATCTTTGGTGCGATCAAACAGCGCGCCCCATGCCTCAAGCTCGCGGACGCGGGCCGGGGCTTCCTTGGCGTGCAGCTCGGCCATGACAGGATTGTTCAGGTATTGCCCGCCGCGCATGGTGTCGGCGAAGTGGACCTTCCAGGAGTCGCGATCATCCACATTGGCCATGGCCGCGGCCATGCCGCCCTCGGCCATGACGGTGTGGGCCTTGCCCAGCAGCGATTTGCAAATCAGACCGACGGAGAGCCCGCCAGCAGCCGCGGCTTCGATCGCGGCGCGGAGGCCCGCGCCACCGGCACCGATGACGATCACGTCGAACTCATGAGTAAGAAACTGGTCCATGCGGAAGAGGTCCTATGGCCCGAGTGAGACAGGGCCGGGGAGCACAATCAGAAGATGTAGTGGAAGTCGTACCACTTGCCCATCGAGCACATGCGAACGTAGACATCCGTGAAGCCGACCCAGAAGAGCGACATCCACGCACACAACATGTGCCGGCGGTTCAGGCAGGAGACGCAGTCGTACGCCTTCTTGGTCGCACCATCGCCCATTTCGTTCTTGCGTCCA
>JBKJOD010000431.1:0-3730 GCA_046593245.1 Phycisphaerales bacterium | reverse complement strand
AAATCCTGAAGGCGAACCACAAAGACACGAAGACACAGAGGGATCACGGAGGAAGACGAGTTCGAGTAGAATGATGCCATGAAGCCGCACCCGAGAATCCGCAAGACGATCAAGTGGGGCGGGGCGGTGGTGACGGTGTTGTTGGGGGTAGTGTGGATTGGGAGTCTGTGGTGGCTCGCGAATCACACTTCTCCCTTCGGCAACAGCGAACAGGTCGGCTGCGGGGCGGTTTGGATCGTGCGATCGCATTCTCCCAACGCGGGAATAGCTTCGGCTATCTTCCAGGTTCGTCGTCATAGTGAGCAGCCTGTTTGGACGCCGGTGTGGGGAAGCCACGGCATGCCCGGCGGGTGGTATCTGCGTTTGCCGTTGTGGCTGCCGATGACGTTCCTAGTGGCGATCACACTGGCCGCCTGGCGTGTGGACACCCTCGCCCGCCGCCGCGCTCGGTTGAATCTCTGCCCGAAATGCAACTACGACCGCACCGGCCTGCGTGGCGGGGCGGGGGCGGTGTGTCCGGAGTGCGGCGCGTTGCCTTCCAGCCCGAAGGGCTGACATGGAGTAGCCGGGGGCAGAGCGATGTCGCCCAAGGTGACGAGCGCCGCCCCCGGAACACGTTGCGAAACAATCACCCGACCCTGGAAGGGTCGCACATCATGCGTGGTGCCGCGCACGATGCGGCGAACTCCTCGTCATCTCCTCCTGCCAACGTTCGACCCTTTCAGGGTCGGCAAGCCCCACATCCGCGCTCCGGGGGCGGCGCTGGATTGCCTGCGGCAATCATCGCTCTGCCCCCGGCTCTTCCATGTCAGCCCTTCGGGCTGAAGACGCGAAGCGTCCGGTGTGCGTGGCGGGGTTATTGGGAGCGAGAAGCGGCTCTCCAGCCATCACAAAAATGTTTTCTGAGGCCTCGTGAGACAATTCCGAGGCCACGAAAAACTTTTCTGTGGCCTCGGGAAAGACTTTCGAGGCCACAAACAAGTGTTTTGTGACCGCGCGCGACATTTCTCAGGCCGCAAAAATGTTTTTTGTGGCCTCGCGCGGGATTTCCGAGGCCACAAAAAAGTGTTCTGTGGCCTCGTGGAAGATTTTCGAGGCCACAAAAATGTTTTTTGTGACCTCGTGCGGCGCATGCGGCGGCATGAGAACGCCAACGCGTGGTCCGAGAAGCGCACGCGGGGTGCGGCGCGGGCCGTCACACTGTGCGGGGGGCGCCGAGTGTGCCGGTGCGATCGTCGCGTTTGCGCCCCTTTCTTGATCGCGTGTTCCCCGTTGCCAACATGCCGTCCGCAGGACCCCCGATGGAAATGGTGGCGGTGCTCTCCGGGTTTTCCGATGCGGCATGCGGGCCGGAATGTCCGGCCTGCTCGCAGACGCGAGGAACGGTGCGAGGCCGCTCCGGGAATTTTCATCATGGCAATATTGCCAACAAAGACAAGTGAACTGCTCAGCTTCTGCACCGCGCACGTGGACACCTTCACCACCAACGCGGTTGCGATCGGAATTACGGCCGCAAAGGCGCTGGCATTCAAGAATGCGTGTGGCCAGGCGCAGCTGGACTATGACGCGGCGACCAAGGCGGAGAACACCAAGAAGGCGGCCGTGAGCACCTCGCAGGAGTCGGCCAAGGCGCTGCGCAAGCTGGCCGCGGACACCATCGCGATCATCAAGGCCTTTGCCGACGCCGCGCCGGTGCCGAGTGTGGTCTACAACCTGGCCAACCTGCCGATGCCCGCGATGCCCGGCCCGATCCCCGCGCCGGGAACGCCGACGAACTTTGTCGCCAGCATCGACCAGAGCGGCGCGGTGAAGCTTACGTGGAAGTGCCCGAACCCCTCGGGGATCGGCGGGACGATCTACGAGGTGCGCCGCCGCACCGGCGCCAACACCAATCCCTTCAACTTCGTCGGCTTCAACGGCAAGCGCGAGTTTGTGGATGCCGAGCTGCCCGCGGGCTCCACGGGCGTGACGTACAAAGTGACCGCAACCCGCAGCACGCTGCGCGGCCCGCCAGCGGAGTTCAACGTGAACTTCGGCGTCAGCGGCGGCGGGATGTTCATTGCGTCTACGTCGATGGGAAGCGGCGAGATGAAGCTGGCGGCGTGAGAAGAGAGGCATCAGCCACTTGGCACTGGGCATCAGTGCCGAATCGGAATATGACGCAGCCCCGGGCTTGATGGCCCGGGGCTGCTTTGTTTGTGTAGACTGAGTTGAATGAGATTCGGTCACACCGCACAAACAGCAGGCCGCATGGGAGTACGTGTACTCGTACTGCTCGTAGTTGGAGCCGGAGTCAGTGAGCTTGTCGCGTGGTCGTTCACGTGTATCAAGAATGGGCAATGGAAAGGTCGGCAGGGCCCGTTCGCGGACAAGCAGGGAACGTCCTTGGGCGACTCTTGGAAAGAGACAGTCGTTTTCACGGAAGGTTGGGCGATTGGACGGTGGCATCAGGTGACCTTTACCACTCACCGGTATGACCCAAAGATGCGAACTGTAAACGTGTGGCGTGCGGGGTGGCCATGTCTCTGTCTTGAGGGCGCTCATGTTCAAGAGATTTCGACGGAGCCAAGAGCCACGAAAGAATGGACAGTCGGCGTCATTCATGTGCCGTGGAATCGGGATCCTTTCCCATTCCAGCATTTGTACCTGCCGTTGCTGCCCCTCTGGCCCGGCTTCGCCCTCAACACCCTCTTCTACGCCGCGCTCGCGTGGGGACTCTGGCAACTCCCGCTGGCGATCCGCCGACGGCGGCGGAGCGGTAAGGGGTTGTGTGTGCGCTGCGGGTATGACTTGAAGGGGATCGCGGCGGAGAGCGCGTGCCCGGAGTGTGGAGCGAATGCAACGCAGCCCCGGGCTTGATGGCGCGGGGCTGTTTTGTTTGTGTGTAGACTAAACGAATGGCATCTGTCCGCCCTCGTTCCACTCTCGGCTATGCCGGGCACGCCGCCAAGGTCCTCGCTTTGATCGCACTCATGTGCTCGGTCGGTGCCACGGCGACGATAACAGTGGCTTGGATGGGGGCGATCTATCCGGTCGAGCTTCCCCCCGCTCCCGATCTGTACTTCACTTACGTGTCTCGCGCGAATATCTCCGGTGCCTTTGCAGGGAAACTCGGGCTGTGGCAGTACCATGGGCAGGCGACCCTGCGAGGTATGTACGTGAAAGAGCACTTCATCCGCGCTCGCACGCAGAACGTCAGCTATGCCCAGAATCTGCCGACGTGGGCTGCGGCCGCCCGGGATTCGGAAGAATGGACACGACACGATGTCGCGACTGTTGAAGAGTGGGCATATGGCTGGCCCTCCTACGCCCTTCGAATGCGCAAGACTGCCCTTTACGCTGCGGATATGGTGAAAGCGACGAATAGCGATGAAGGAGTCGTTCGGCTTACATGGGCTGCAAAGGTATCGCCGGGTCTGGGTCGGCTTGAGCTTCCATTGCGCCCAATCTGGCCCGGCTTCGCCCTCAACACCCTCTTCTACGCCGCGCTCGCGTGGGGTCTCTGGCAACTCCCGCTAGCGATCCGTCGCCGTCGCCGCAGCGGCAAGGGGTTGTGCGTGCGCTGTGGGTATGACCTGAAGGGGATCGCCCCCGGCTCCCCATGCCCCGAGTGTGGCCACACCCGGCCCTGACCTTCACGCTCCCCGCCCCCCCGATTCGGAAGCCCCGGAGCCCATCCCTCCGATACATGCTCCGATCCCGCTCCCTCCCCCCAACCACTCCCTACCCT
>JBKJOD010000292.1:0-8479 GCA_046593245.1 Phycisphaerales bacterium | reverse complement strand
TGCCCAGTCGCACCATGTGGTGGGAGGCGAGGCCGGTGATGTCGCGGCCTTCGAGGGTGATGGTGCCCTGTGTGGGCTTGACCATGCCGGAGATGGCGCGGAGGGTGGTGGACTTGCCCGCGCCGTTGCAGCCGATGAGGCAAGCGATCTGGCCGCGGCGGACGGTGAGGTTGACGCCGTGGAGGGCTTTGATGGCGCCGTAGGAGACGTGGAGGTTGCGGACTTCCAGCATCACCGGGGATTCAGCGGTGGCTGGGGATGGAGAAGGTTGGGGGAGTGTGGTGGGCATGGGGCGAAATAGCAAATCGCAAATCGGAAAGAGCAGGTCAGGCGGCTTCGGTGGTCTCCGCCACTCCCAAGTACGCCTCGATCACCTTCGGGTTCTTCTGAATCTCAGCGGGGGTGCCGAAGGCGATGGTCTGGCCGTAGTCCAGGACGGTGATCTTCTCGCAGATGTCCATGACCAGGCCCATGTCGTGTTCGATGAGGAGGATGGTGAGACCGAAGTCGTCGCAGATGGCGCGGATGGACTTGGCGAGGGTTTTCTTTTCGCTCGGGTTCATTCCTGCGGCGGGCTCATCGAGGAGGAGGACCTTGGGTTCGGTGGCGAGGGCGCGGCAGATTTCGAGGCGACGCTGATCGCCGTAGGGGAGGTTCTTGGCCTGCTCCTGCGCGGCGTCTTCCATGCCCATGATGGCGAGGAGGTCCATGGCGCGGCGTTCCATGGCGACTTCCTGGGCGATGAAGCGCGGCGTGCGGAGGATGGTGCGCCAGATGGAGTGATGGCCGCGGAGGTGGGAGGCGAGGCGGACGTTGTCGAGGACGGTGAGCTCGCCCATGAGGCGGATGTTCTGGAAGGTGCGGCTGAGGCCGGCCTTGGCGATCTCGTGCGGCTTGAGCGTGTCGGTGCGGACGCCGTCGAGGTGGACGGTGCCGGACTGCGGGGTGTAGACGCCGGTGAGGAGGTTGAAGGCGGTGGTTTTGCCCGCGCCGTTGGGGCCGATGAGGCCGAAGAGGTCGCTCCTGGGGATCTGCATGGAGAAGTTCTGGACGGCTTTGAGGCCGCCGAAGGAGATGCCGATGTTTTGGGCATCCAGGAGAAGCTCGCTCATGGACCACCTCCCGGTACGCCGGTGGGCGAGGCGAATCTGGCGGGGCCGAGCGGATCGTTGTCCTTCTTTGTTTTCTTCTTGCGGAAAAGATCCCACACTTCCTTGACGCCGAAGAGGCCCTGCGGGCGGAGCAGCATCATGGCGATGAGGAGGAGGGCGTAGACGATGAGGCGGTATTGCTGGAGGTCGCGGAGGGCCTCAGGCATGGCGACGAGGATAATGGCGGCGAGGATGGAGCCGCTGATGGAGCCGAGGCCGCCGAGGACGACCATGATGATGATCTCGAAGGAGCGGGCGAAGCCGGCGTCCGTCGGCGAGGGGTTCACACCGGTGTGGGCGTAGAGGGCACCGGCGACGCCGCCAAAGAAGGCGGCAAGGACGAAGGCGCGGACCTTGTACTTTGTGAGGTTGATGCCCATGGAGCGAGCGGCGATCTCGTCCTCGCGGATGGAGAGGAAGGCGCGGCCGGAACTGGACATCTTCACGCGATACGCGATCAGGCAGGTGATGGCGGCGAAGAGGTAGATCCAGAAGAGCGAGGCGTAGCCGGGGATGCGCTCAAAGCCGACGGGGCCGTTGAGGGGGAACTTGAGAAGCGCCTTGGCCGTGACTTCCTTCGCGTCGTAGATCTGCGTGGAGGTCAGCTCCAGCAGCACGCGGATGATCTCGCCGAAGCCGAGGGTGACGATGGCGAGATAGTCGCCGCGGAGGCGCAGGGATGGGAGTCCGACGAGCAGGCCCGCGCCCGCGGCGACGCAGCCCGCGGCGAGCACGCCGCCGAGCATGAGGAGCGTTCCCTGCGTGTAGAACGCGGGATCGTTGGTGGAGCCGTGGATGAGCAACGAGCCGTAGTACGTCACGCCGGCGCCGATGTACGCCCCGATGGCCATGAAGCCCGCGTGGCCCATTGAGAACTGGCCGGTGTAGCCGTTGACGATGTTGAGCGAGACGGCCGCGGTGATGAAGATGCCGATGCGGCGGAGGACGTTGACCCAGTAATCATCGACGATGTGCGGGGCGATGAACCAGACGATGACTGCGATGGCGATGCAGGCGAGCCAGGGGAGCAGCATCAGCGCGGGTCGAAACGACCGGGAGGCGGGGACTTCGGCGATGTGCTGGGAGAGGGACTTCATGGGAGAAGGGGACGAGGGAACGAGGGATCAAGGCATCGAGGGAAGCCGAGGAAGAGACGGGCGTCAGACCTTTTCCCGCACTGTTGTGCCGAGCAGGCCGCTGGGGCGGACGAGGAGGACGAGGATGAGCAGGCCGAAGACGTAGACATCGCGGAGCTCGGTGGAGATGTAGCGGGCGCCGAAGAACTCGATGCCAGCGATGAGGAAGCCGCCGAGCACCGCGCCGCGCACGTTGCCGATTCCACCGACGACCGCCGCCACGAAGGCCTTCAATCCCAGCAGCACCCAGACGCCGCTGGCCGTCTGTTGCAGGCCGGGATACTTCATCGCGTACAGGAAGGACGCCGCAGCGGCGAGGGAAGTGCCGAGGACAAACGTGAAGCTGATCACGAAGTTGACATTAACGCCCATGAGCGAGGCGTTGTCGACGTTGAACGAGACGGCCCGCATCGCGGCGCCGAACTTGGTGCGGAACACGAGATATTGCAAACCCACCATGAGGATGAGTGAGCTGCCGACGATGAGGACATCCAGCAAGCGGATGGGCACCAGCGGCGTGAGCACGAGCCGGTACGCCGCGCCTTCAAGCTCGGCGGGATTGCGGCGGGGCTGGGTGTCCAGCTCGGTCCCCGCTTCGGAGCGGCCGGACTTGGGCACGATGTTGAGCATCTCGACACGTCGGTCGCCCGCGGCATCAGCGGTCCGGGTCATTTCCAGCCGATACTGACGGCCCTCGGTGAGGTCAACGGGCTTGTCGAGCTTAATGACGCCTCGTTTGGAGCCGCCGGATGCGATGCCGTTTGCGATGATGGTTTCGTTGAGGACGGCGTCCGGGAGGAGCGTCGGCGCGGGCTTGGGAGAGGCACCGAAGGGAAGCGTGGCGAGCGGGTCGCCCGAGGTGCGGCACGTGGCGACGCCATCCTTGATGGAAGGGTTCGTGGCATTCTCTTCGGGCGTGAGCGTGGCGGCGTCTTTGGTGACGACTTTTTCCGGGCCGCGGGCGACGGTCCAGCCGGGAAGCTGGCCGACATTTTGCAGCAGGAGCGAGACACCGATCGCCGTGATCAGAACGTTCAGCCGCGGGGCCTTGCGAAGCGGGCGATACGCGAACCGTTCGATGCAGTACCCGACGGTGGAGCACATGGCGATCGCGAGCAGGAAGACGCAGATGCTCACCCACCACGGCGCGTGCTCCGCATCGGTGTTCATCTGGCTCAGAATGATCGTGGAGGATGTGAACGTCGTCCACGCCCCGAGCACGAAGATGTCCGAGTGTGCGAAGTTGATGAACTTGAGGATGCCGTAGACCAGCGTGTAGCCCAGCGCGACGAGCGCGTAGAGCGACCCGACGGCGATGGTGGCGATGAGGGTTTGCAGGAAGTCGGACAAGGGGGAAGTGGAGGAATCGAGGAGTGGAGGGGTGGAGGAGAGAAGAAGGGGACGCTCGGGAAGTTCCGGGCGGGGCGGAGTTTAGCAGAAAGAGGGTGGGGGGGCGAACGGGAACGTTCAGAAGACACCAGCGATGCGTGCCGGGGGGCACGGGCAGCGTGCCTGACCGTGGTGCGCGATGAGAGTGTTCTGCCGCGCCGGAGAACCGATTTCTCGCAGAAGCGCAGAGTTCACAGAGGAAGGCGAAGATTGAAACACGGCGACCACGGGGGACACGGAGGGGATCACGGAGGAAGGCGGGGACGATTAGGATTAGGAGCAGGATTAGGATTAGGACCGGAAGCGAACCCCTGCCTTGTCCTAATCCTGCTCCTAATCGTAATCCTAATCGTCTTTGCCCCTGCTCTCCCCTCCGTGCCTTTCTCCGTGTGCCCCGTGTACTCCGTGTTTCAATCTTCTTCTGTATGATGGACCCATGCGACCGCTACCGAAGATCAGGAAGACGGTGAAGTGGGGCGGATTGGTGGCATGCGCGGGGCTGCTCGGGTTGTGGAAATGGACCGCATCCACGCACGCCACTTCGTATCGCGGCCTTTCCGCGTCGTCGGTCAGACTTGTGGCCGTCGGCGACGGACGGATCGAAGCGGGCTTGGTCAGGGTGCCTCGCACGTCGGAATCCCCCTTTAATACGCTCATGCAGATGAACGTACTGGAGCCGCCGGGATTCAAGTGGTGGTTCCGCTGGTGCAATGATCGCACGTACACCGGCCTCGCGGTTCCGATGTGGGCTCCGGTTGTGATTGCACTGGTGCCCACGGTACTTGCCTGGCGCCTTGACACCCTCGCCCGCCGCCGCGCGAAACTCGGCGCGTGTCCGAAGTGCTCCTACTCCCGCACCGGCCTCGCGCCGGATGCTGTGTGTCCCGAGTGCGGCACGGCACCGTGATCTGAATCCAGCGTTGACCTCTTCGCTCCCACTTCGTCTTCTTCGCGGTGCATGTCTTGTGACTTTGCGGAGAAAGCCTTCACCGCGAAGGGGACGAAGGGCGGGCCGAAGGGGGCGAAGGCGAGCAACGGCGCGTCGCTTGCGTGGTAAACTGCTGCCATGCGGCCGCATCCGAGGATCAGGAAGACGTTGAAGTGGGGCGGGGCGGTGGTGTCGGTGGTGCTGCTCGCGCTCGGGGCTTGGAGCGGTTGGTATCTCATCCCCGTGATGAGCGGCCGCACGTGCTACGCGGATTTGCATCTTGGCCGCTTGCAGATCCATGGAATGGGTGCGTACGGTTTTCCGGCTTCGCCGTTGAGCTACCAGCGGCTGCCGGATTACAACGCCAGACTGAGTCATAACGGACCGTTGCCGCCCGCGCCGTTTACATTGATGTGGCGACTGGACTGGATTCAATTCGACCCCAAGCTAAGCGGGCTCAGAGGTCCGTGGACCCTCTGGGTTCCTCTATGGCTGCCCGCTGCGAGTTGCGTGGCTTGCGCAACCATCGCCTGGTTTCTGGACATTCGCGCCCGCCGACGCGCGAAACGCGGCGCGTGCCCGAAGTGTTCCTACTCCCGCACCGGTCTCGCGCCGGATGCCGTCTGCCCCGAGTGCGGCGCGGCAGCGCCGGGCGATTCCGACTCGGCGTGATATGCTGCTCAGATGCGGTCGCATCGGAAGATCAGGAAGGTAGTGAAGTGGTGCGGCCCGCCCGCCGTGGCGATGCTCTTGTACGCGTGGCCGCTCGCCGGGGCGTTTCATGTGGGCGGCGTGCGTCTGGCTCCGCGCGAGGCGGACCTTTTGCTATTTGCGATTCTCGTGCCGCTGGCGATGGCGACGGTGGCGGCGTGGATATTCGATGAGATCATCATTCCGGCGGGCACGCCGCGCGATCCAGACATATTGCGGGAGCGCGGGCGTCGCGCCGCGCGGGTGGTGATGACACTTTGCTTGCTCTTCATGGCCGTGAGCTTGGCGTGGTCCGCGTGGCGCATGTGGACCATTGCGCGCACTCCGGCCCCCGCATTCACGGCGTTCTTCATGTCCTACGTGTACTGGCACGGCGGCGCATCGCTGGTCGCGCTGGGCCTCGCCGCCGGGAGCGCCTACTTCTTTCGTCCGCGCCATCGCGATCCCGGCCTTTGCCCGAAGTGTTCCTACTCCCGAACCGGCCTCGCGCAGGATGCTGTGTGCCCCGAGTGCGGCACGGCACCGTGATCTGAATCCAGCATTGACCCCTTCGCTCCCCCTTCGTCTTCTTCGCGGTGCATGACTTGTGCCTTTCCGGAGAAGACCTTCCCCGCGAAGGGGCGAAGGGGGGTTCGAAGCGGACGAAGGCGGGGTGTGGATTTGTGGTGTGTCGTGGGCGAACGGGAGGTAGAAAGCAGAAGACCCGGCGCGAGGCCGGGTCTTGGGTGGTGCATATCCGCAGGATTCGCTCGCCCCCCGGACGCGCTCATCCCGGGCATGTAGTCAAACTCAGTTCGGCTTGACGGTGCTCACGTACTTCGGAGCCGGGGGATCGCCCGCCATCTCGACGACGACGGCGCTCTTGGTGGCATCGCGCTTGGCGTTGATGGTGATGTCGCCGGTCACGCCGGGATAGTTCTTGGTCGCGGCGATGGCATCGCGGAGCTTCTTGCCGTCGGTGCTGCTCGCACGCTTCATGGAGTCGAAGAGGATCTTGGCCGCGTCGTAACCGAGGGCGGCGAGGCCGTCGGGGGTATTGCCGCCGAAGTCGGCCTTGTAGGATTTGATGAAGGCCTGCACGCGGGCATCGGGCTGGTCGGGGGCGTAGTGGTTGGTGTAGTAGCAGCCCTCGATGGCGTCCTTGGCGATCTTGGCGAGCTCCGCGCTGTCCCAGCCGTCGCCGCCGAGGAGGGGCTGGGTGATGCCGAGCTTGCGGGCCTGCAGGGCGATGTTGCCCACGTCGGTGTAGTAGCCGGGGATGTAGATGACATCGACCTTGGCGGAGCGGATGCTGGTGAGCTGGGCGGTGAAGTCGTTGGCGCCGCCGGTGTAGGTCTGGCGGGTGGCGATGGTGCCGCCCTGCTTCTTGAAGTTCTCCTCGAACTGCTCGGAGAGGCCGACGGCATACGCCTGGGCTTGATCGACGAGGAGCGCCGCGGTCTTGGCCTTCAGGTTCTCACGCGCGAACTTCGCGCCGGCGTAGCCCTGGAAGGGATCGATGAAGCAGACGCGGAAGACGTAGTCGCCGATTTCGGTGACGCGTGGGTTGGTGGAGGAGGGCGAGATCATCGGAACGCCCGCTTCCTGGCAGACGGGGCCGCCGGCGAGGGAGAGCTTGCTGGCGACCTCGCCGAGGACGCAGACGACCTTGTCGGACTTGACGAGCCGCTCGACGGCAAGCTTGGCCTCGCCCGCGTCGCCGCGGGTGTCGTATTCCTTTAGTTCGACCTTCTTGCCGTTCAGGCCGCCCGCGGCGTTGAACTCTTTGAGCGCGAGCTTGATGCCGTTGGAGGTGCTCTGGCCGAAGGTGGCCTCCGCGCCGGTGAGGGAGCCGTAGTGGCCGATTTTGATCACATCGTCGGCACTGGAAACTGCGGCGTCCTTCGTTGGAGTGGACGGGGCTGGCGCGGCAACTGTGGGCGTGGTCGGAGCCGGCTTCGCAGGAGCCGCGGCGGGCGCGGGTGCTGGCACGCTCGGTGCCGGTGCTTTTTCTTCACAGCCGACGGTGAACGAACCGGCACAGAGCAGGAGGGCAGCGATGAGCGAACTTGCACGCCAGAGGGATTTCTTCATTGGGAGGGGCCTTTCCGAGTAAGTGCAAAACTGTAGCGGGAAACGGGGCTGCGATATCAAGCGGCGGATGCCGGCGTTGGTGAACCGACAACGCCACGAATGGTTTCGATCAGCGTGAGCGATTCTTCGTGGGCCGTGCGTCGGGATTTTTTCACCGCCTGCATGAACGCGAAGGGTGCCGGAAGAATTGTGAGCGGGAGGTACCACGCACAGGTCATCCAGAAACTGACATCCGAGTACGAAGTGAAGTATGTGCGAATCATCGAGTCCGTCAGCCAGACTCCCGGCCAAACAGAGACGACGAGCGTGGCGATGAAGATCCACGGCATGGTTGGCTTGAGCTTGGGCTCGAAGCGGAGCACTGTGCCCGCACCGCTCGGCGTCGCTCGGGCTTCGAGGATGGACTCGAACGGAGTGCCGAAGTCGGTGAGCTTGAAGAGGGCGTCCGCATCGCCTTTGTGGAAACCGGGAAGTTTGCCGCGTCGCGCCGTGGCGTCGAGCTTGGCGACAATCTCCACGCCGCTGAGCGGGCTGGAAAGTTCGGGAAGCGCGACGGTGTCAGGCGTTGATGCAGAGGCGGGATTGGGTGGCTGAGCCGGTTCGGGCATAAGTTGGGTGTGGAGCGGGTTGGGGTTCAGTTCGTGCCGGGAGTGTACCGAGAGTACCCGAAGTTGGCGGGTGAGTTGCCCAGATGGAGCGTTCTCGGACAGATCATCGGTGGAAATGCTGTCTACCGACGCAAATGTGCTTTCTTGTCGCCCCTCCGGCATGTAGGGTGGAGGTGCAAGCATGAGTGCAACTCCGGTCCAGCCCTCCCTCAGATTGGTGCGCGGCGATGAGCCGGCGGGCCGTCGGGCGGTGCGCGCGGGGGTAATGGGTGAAGTTGGCTCGGATGGTGCGATGACTTCGTCGCGGATGCGGGCCGAGGAACGTATCGCACGGGAGAACGCGTCGGCCGCGTCGCTCTCCGCACTTGATCCGCGCTGGGTGCTGGCGGTGCAGGCATATCGATCCGTGCAGGGCGGGCGTGCGGCGGTCATCACACCGGAAGAACGCAAGCGGCTGATGGTGGTGGGGAACCGGCTCGGGCT
>JBKJOD010000227.1:0-2815 GCA_046593245.1 Phycisphaerales bacterium | reverse complement strand
TCGGCGATTCAGGACATTCTCGCGGATGCCCGCGCCAAGGGGCTGTGCAAGAGCGATGCGCACACGGCGATTGATATTGATCCGATTGCGTTGATGTAGCCCAATCAGAGCCGAGCGGCGTAAGCCGCCGGTCTGTCGCAGCAAGAATGTAAAGACCCGCACTCGCGTGCGGGTCTTGGAGGGGTTTCGTTTTGGAAGGCAGGAGTTGCTCGGGGCGGATATGCCCCGCCTCACCTCGGACTTAGAACCCGCCCTTGAGTGCGCCGCCCTTGGCCTTGTCTCTGGCCGCGGCCTGCGCTCGCAACCTTCGCAGGGCCGGGGTGTCCTTCATGATGTCCTCGGCGGTGCGCTTGGGGCCGCGGTCCTTGTCGCCCTTGCCGCGGCCACCAGGGCCTGCCACCGGCTCGGGAGCGGGGAGCAAGGCCTTGATGCTCAGAGAAATACGACGGGTGCCGGGATCAAGCTTGAGAACCTTGCAGCGGACAACCTCGTCGATCTTGAGCACATCCTGCGGGTGGTTAATGCGCCGGTGGGCGATCTCGCTGACGTGGACGAGGCCATCCACGCCGGGGGCGAGCTCGATGAACGCGCCAAAGTCCGAGAGCCGTGTGACCTTGCCGCCGACTTCCGCGCCTTCCTTGATATCCGCGACGGCGGACTGGTAGGGATCGGCGGAGAGCTGCTTGAGCCCGAGGCCGATGCGGGACTTCCGCATGTCCTCATCGTTCCACTCGATCTTGAGAATCTTGACCTTGACCTGCTGGCCTTCCTTGATGTGCTTGGCGATCGCCTGCTCACCCATGCCGACGCGCTCGTGCGTCAGGTCGCCGACGTGAACCAGACCATCGACGCCACCGATGTCCACGAACGCGCCGAAGGGCATGATCTTGCGGACGGTGCCGTCCAGAACATCGCCTTCCTTGAGCTGGTCACGGAGGGACTTGGCCCGCTCGCGACGCTCCTGCTGGAGCAGATCGCGGCGGGAAAGGACGATGTTGCCCCGGCCGCGCTTGTCCAACTGGGCCACCTGAGCCGTGAGCTTCTCGCCGATCATCACGCTGAGGTCCGGGATGCGGTCCAGCGAAACCTGCGAGGCGGGCATGAACGCCTTGTGGCCGGAGATTTCGACTTCAAGCCCGCCCTTGTTCACGCCGACGACTTTGCCCTCGACGGTCTGGCCGATCTCGAGATTCTCCCACGCGGCCTTCACGACCACGCCAGGGCGCGAGCATACGAAGATGTGCTCCGCCTCGTCGAACTTGTCAACCGTGACTTCGAGCTGCGTGCCTGGGGCGGGGAGTTCGGTCTCATCCGGGTACTGCGAGCGCGGCACGATGCCCAGGGACTTGGGGCCGAACTCAACAAAGATGTCCGTTGGGCCAACCGAGACGACCACGCCGGTGCGATACTCGCGGCCGGCCTGCACCACGCGCGGGCCCTTCATCGCGGGCTTGGCCGGGCCGCCGATCGGGGCGACATCATGGCCGGGAAGCGTGATGGCGGGACGGGGGCGCTCCTTGGGGCGGCGCTCGCGCTGCTCACCACCACCGGAGCGACGGTTGCCACCGTCATGGGACCCACTGGCGGAACCGCCCGGACCCATGCCCATAGCGGCCATGGCATCGTCGATCTCGCTCTTGAGAGCCGCGTCGAGCGCGGGCTTCGCGTCCACTGGTGCGGAAGCGGCCGCGTCAGCGGATGCGGGGGATGTGGAAGAGGGAACGCTGGGGTTGGTGGTCGGGTCCATGGGGCCTTGGGGATCGGGGGAGAATCGCGGCGACGGGACGTGTGTCAGAGGAAAGGGTTGGCGCGCAAGCTCCTGAGGACGATGGCCGCGGATGCGACGCACGCTGCGCCGGTCCGGGATATGGGGGACAAGTGTACGCCGGAAGGCAAGGGGGGCGAATCGGACATGGCAACGAGGGGGAGACTGCAACGCGGAGGGAAAACACCCGATAAGTCGTGATACAGAACCGGGCCGGTCGGACCGGCGTGGTGGTTGAGTTACGCTTGCGCGAAGAGTGCGTTGATATGGCAGGAGTCGGAGGCAATGACAAGCGGGTGATGGACGTGGCGCGGATGGTGCTGAGCGCCCGGGTGGCGGAGCGCGCCGCAGTGCTGGAGCGCGAGTGCGGTGCGGATATCGGGCTACGGGCGCGGGTCCAGGAGATGGTGCGTCAGCAGGAGATGCGGACGATCACACCCACGGGGGTTGACGGCACCGGAAATGGGATGCGGGATGTGGGCGCCCCAGAACGCGGCAAGAAGTTCGGGCGGTACACAATTCTCGAAGTCCTGGGCGAAGGTGGAATGGGGACGGTGTATCTGGCGGAGCAGGACTCGCCGCGCCGGAAGGTCGCGCTCAAGGTCATCCGTGCCGGACTGCTCTCGCGAGCGAACGTGAAACGCTTTGAGGCGGAGTCGGCCGTGCTGGGGCGGTTGCACCATCCGGGGATCGCACAGATCTACGAGGCAGGGACGGCGGTGGTGGATGGAATCGAGACGCCGTTTCTGGCCATGGAATACGTCCGCGGCGTGCCGCTGACGGAGTTCGCGGATACGCGCAAGCTGGGCGTTCGCGCGCGGCTGTCGCTGATGGCGATGGTCTGCGATGCGGTGCAGCACGCGCACACGAAGGGCGTGATCCATAGAGATCTGAAGCCGGGCAACGTGCTTGTGGAGGAAGTGACGGAGGGACGAAGTGACGGAGTGACGAAGTTGGAGGCGACGTCGCTCTCCACGTTTGTGACTTCGTCACTTGGGGAGTACGTCACATCGTTGCATGGCGCGCCAAAGGTGCTGGATTTCGGCATCG
>JBKJOD010000278.1:0-8697 GCA_046593245.1 Phycisphaerales bacterium | reverse complement strand
GCCGACGGCACGTCATCTGACAAAACCGCGATCATGTTCACGACCACCAACGAGCCGGGCGCGCTGGTGAATGTGCTCGCCGTTTTCCAGCGCGCGGGCATCAATCTGACGCACATCGACAAGCGCCCGTCCGGGCGCGTGAACTGGCAGTACACATTCTTTATCGATGCCGAGGGCCATCCGGACGAGGCGTCGCCGCCGTTCCTGGCCGCGGCGATTCAGCAGGCAAAGGGGCTCTGCCGCGAGCTGCATGTGCTGGGGAGTTTCCCCCGCTCCAAGCGGATTCTGTAACGGGGGCGAGGGGGCCAGCGAGTCGGTATCGCCGGATGGCGATGCTCTCAGAACATAGTGCAAACAGGGGCGATTGGTGGCAAAGTCCTTGCGGCCGCGCGAAAATCTGGTAACTTGAATAGGTCGGTCCCGCACGTGAGCGGGGCCAGATCGCGCCTCGGCGGCCCGCTCGCAACGCCGCGGCACGGTTCATAGGTTCTGTGCTGGTCAAGCTATGAAGGGGAATCGCAATGGTGTTGCACGCGCTCCGGGTTCTGATTCTGACGGCTGTCGCGCTCGGCGCGGCCGCCACGTCGCATGGTCAGTCGATCACTACCGCCGCGCCGAACAATGGCAGCGGAGGTGTCTTTATTGATCTGACGCCCACCGGCGGCGCGCTGAACCTCAATACATTCGCGACGTATTTCAGCTCTGCGGCGGGAACGCCCGTGAACGTCGAAGTCTGGACCAGGCCCGGTTCGTACGTCGGTTTCACCACCAGCAACGCGGGTTGGACGCTGAGCCAGACCGTGACCGGCACGAGTGCGGGTACCGCAACCCTCTCTTCGCCCGTCGCGCTGACGCCGCCGATTCTGCTCCCGGCCGGGACGACCACCGCCGTGTACCTGCACGCCGTTACCACCGGTGGGGGCATCCGGTACACCGGCACGGGCACCACGTCCGTCTCCACATGGAACAACGCCGACATCACGCTGTTCAGCAACGTGGCCCGCACAGGCATCGTTGCGTTTGCGGGTACGCAGAACACGCCGCGCTGCTTTGCCGGCACGCTGGAATACTCAACCGCGAATGCGAACGCCACCGGGGCCTGCTGCACGGCCACGGCGCAGTGCACGTTCGGCTCACCCGCGGCCTGCGTGACGGCCGGCGGATTCTTCTCCGGTGACGGAACGTCCTGCACGCCCAATGTCTGCCCGCATCGCGGGGCGTGCTGCTCCAGCGCTACCAACGCCTGCACATTCTCCAGCAACGGCGCGGCTGGCTGTGCCGCGGGAACCACGTATCAGGGTGACGCGACCACCTGTTCGCCGAACGTCTGCCCGCAGGGCGCTTGTTGCAACGCGACCACGGGTGCGTGCACGCTCACCGCTCCGACAGGATGCACGGTCGGAACATTCCAGACGGTCGGCTCCACATGCACGGTGAATCCGTGCCCGCAGGAAGCGTGCTGCAACACGACCACCGGCGCGTGCGCCGTTGCCGCCACCGGCGCGTGTGCATCGGGAACGACTGGTCAGGGAACGGGCACATCCTGCACCGTCAACCCCTGCCCGCAGCCCCCACCCCCGGCCAATGACGTTTGCTCGAACGTTGTGACAGCCAACGCTCCCCGTATTCCCGCCGCAGGCGGCACCGTGATGGGCAACAACTCCGCCGCTACCGACGATGGCGCCGCGCTCTGCACAGCCGGCCACAAGGACGTGTACTTCCTGTTCACGCCCGCGACCACGTCCAGCTGGGTCTTTGCGACGTGCAACACATTGCCCTCGTTTGACACCATGATCTCGATCCACACCGGGTGCCCGGCGGACACCAGCACCCAAGTCGTCGGCGGCTGCAACGACGACTCCTGCGGGCTGCTCTCCAGCGTTACTGTCGGCGGTCTGATCGCGGGCACGCAGTACATCGTCCGAGTTGGCAACTTTTCCGCGGCCGGTACTGGCGGCGTCTTTCAACTCGATGTGAACCCAGTGCTCGTGGGTGCCTGCTGCAACGCAGCGACCGGCATCTGCACGACTTCGAATACGGGTGCCGCCGGGTGCGCCAGCGGAACAACCTATCAGGGCGATAACTCCGCCTGCACGCCCAACCCCTGCCCGCAGCCCCCGCCTCCGGCAAACGACGAGTGTTCAGCGGCGATCGCCGTTTCGCTCGGCGTTCAGGCCACCGGAAGCAACGTCAACGCTACCAGTTCCGGCGCGGGCGTGGTCGCCACGAACACTGGCTCCTGCACCGCCATTTCTCTTGCCACCGGAATCCATCTGGATGTGTGGTACCGCTTCGTCGCCCCCGCGACTACCAACTACGTGATCGACACGTGTGGCTCCACAATGCCCGACACCATCCTCTCGATCCACTCAGCATGCCCCGCAGACTTCAGCAACATCTTGGATTGCAATGACGATTCGAACGCACCCGCGGGCAATACTGCCTGCACGAGCTCTGTCCTCAACTCCCGCATCCAGTCTGTGGCGCTCACCGCGGGTAGCACGTATTACATCGGCGTCGCTGGCTACAACGGCGTTTCGGGTGCGTTCAATCTGCTCATCAACTACGTGAGCGCGGCCGCCGTCGGCTCCTGCTGTGTCAGCACGACCTGCACCCTGGCCGATGCCACCACCTGCACCGGTACCTTTGTCGCGGGCGGTTCCTGCACGCCCAGCCCGTGCGCTCCGGCGGGCGTTTGCTGCCGCGGTGCCACTTGCACCACCAGCATCACGACAGCGGCGGCCTGCACGGCCTCGCTGGTCCCGGGCCAGACGGCCGGCTCCTCGTTCCCATCGTCCGCATCCTGCAATGCAGCGGTCATCTCCAACGCCCCCTGCTGCTACGCCGACTACAACAAGGTTGGCGGCATCACGGTGACGGATATCTTCAACTTCCTCACCGACTGGTTTGCCGGCAGCCCCTACGCCCGCGTCGGCAGCAACGGCGGCCCTGGCCCGCTGGCCGTACAGAATATCTTTGACTTCCTCACCAACTGGTTCGCCGGCGGCTGCTGATTCACAACTGGGGGCGCCCGCCCGAGTCTGAATCGACCGACCGTTTCAGTCATCTTTGCAAGAAGCCCCCGCCATCTGGCGGGGGCTTTTTCGTTTGCGCGTGGTCCGCGGCGGTGGAAGGACGGCACCGCGAAACACGAAAATCAAAAACCAGCGATCGGCCGACACCGAACTCCTCCGGCCCTCGGCAGGGAAGATTGGGAGGTTCGCTTCCAAACTCACCCTGCTTTCATACACAGTTCGCCTATTGCTGGGTGTCACCTGGCGATTCCTCTTTCCCGTACATCGATCCAAATATCTCTTTACAGGAACTCAACTATGACTGCTTCCAACTTCGGAACCCTCGCACTCGCCCTTGCGTGCGGACTGGCCATGTCGGCGTCCACCCTCGCGGCGCCAGCTCCGACACCCTCCAGCCACCGCGAGGCCCCGGGCATCACCGGCATGCCCAAGGTCGACTCCACCGACTTCTACATGTTTAACAGCTACGAAGCCGGCCGGCGCTCCTTTGTCACCATCATCGCCGACTATCAGCCCTTCCAGACGCCATATGGCGGCCCCAACTTTTTTCAGATGGATCCGGACGCCCTCTATCAGATTCACATTGACAACGACGGCGATGCCCGTGAGGACATCACCTTCACCTTCCGCTTCACAAACACGCTTCGGGATATCGCCATCCCGGTTGGCACCGCGAGCGTGCCGATCGCGCTCTACAACTCCAACGTCCTCGGCCCCGCCGCCAATCAGAACTCCGCACTGAACATCCTTGAGACCTTCACCGTCGATGTGACGTACGGCGACCGGTACACCGGCCAGACCTTCCGTTGCACCAACTTTGACTCCGGCTCGCAGATCTTTATGAAGCCCGCAGACAACGTGGGTGGCAAGACCTTCAGCGACTACGAGGCCTACGCCCGCAACCACATCGCCCGCGTTCGCCTCCCCGGCGCAACCACGCCAGCCCGTGTGTTCGTTGGCCAGCGCAAGGATCCCTTCGTCGTCAATCTGGGCGAGACGTTTGACCTCGTAAACAACAATCCGCTCGGCCCCGAGACCGGCAAGCCCGATTCCCTTGCTGATGCAAACGTCACCGCGATCTGCATCGAGGCCCCCGCCGCGTTCCTGCGTGGCAGCGATCAGAATCACAAAATCATCGGTGGATGGACCAGCGCATCACTCCCGAAGGTGCGGAATCTCAACTTCATGCCCGACTCTGGCCTGGGAAACATGGCCGACTCCACTGGTGCGTATCGCCAGGTCTCCCGGCTCGGCATGCCGCTGGTGAATGAACTTGTCATCGGCCTGCGAGACAAGGACAAGTTCGGCGCATCCCGCCCCCGCAATGACGGCCAGTTCGCCACGTATGTCACGAATCCGACACTCCCGACGATTCTGGGTTCACTCTTCAGCGTGACCCCGCCGACACTGCCACGCAACGATCTCGTCGCCGTCTTCCTCACCGGCGTGGCCGGGTTGAATCAGCCGGCAGGCGTGGTTGCATCCGAAATGTTGCGGCTCAATACCGACACCATCGCGATACCCCCCCGTGCTCGCGGCACTCAGAATCGCCTGGGCGTGATCGCCAGCGACAATGCCGGCTTCCCCAACGGTCGCCGCCCGGGTGATGATGTCGTGGACATCGCGCTCCGCGTGGTCATGGGTGCCCTCTACCCCGATGCCGGCCAGCCCAATGGCAATGCTCCCGTCGGCAATCTCGCCTTCACCGACGGTGCGTTCATCGACGACAGTTTCTTCGATGCTTCGTTCCCCTATCTCAAGACTTCACTCTCGGCTTCTCCCGCAGTTCCATGATTCAGCGGCTCATCTCAAATGAACTCAAGGGCCGGAGGTCACTCTCCGGCCCTTCTCCTATCCTGAGAACACTCATGAAGCACCACAGACGAATCCTCGCCGCGATCGCGACATTCTCCCTCGCCGCTACAACGTTTGCCCACGTCTTCTGGGTGCAGCCAGCGACCTTCCGGGGCAAGCCCGGCGACATTCTGAAGATTCAGTTGCACGTTGGCGACACCTTCCCCGGCGAGATTGTGCCGCGGAACGATGCCAAAATCGACAAGTTCGTGGTCGTCGGTCCCGCCGCTGGTATTGAAAAACCCGCGGTCGGCCGCGATGCCGACCCGGTTGCGGCGGTCTATCGCTCCACCGAGCCCGGCACATATCTCATCGCGTACCGCTCCAAGACCACCCCCGTCACGCTCGAAGCGGAAAAGTTCGAGACCTATCTCAAAGAAAAAGGTCTTGAAAAGATCATCGCCAAGCGTGCCGAGCTGAAGCACTCCGCGATGCCCGGGCGCGAACTGTTTTCCCGAAGCGCCAAGGCGGTGTTCCGCATCGGCGACAAGCCCTCAGACGGTCCCGCGATCAAGGACATGGCGCATAGGGTTGAAGTTGTCCCCAAGAGCGATCCGACCACGCTCAAACCCGGTGACACGCTGTCGCTTGCGATTCGTTCTGAGGGGAAGCCCTACGCAAACGCACTCGTGCAAGCGCGCAATGCCGAACACCCTGATTCGGGTATTGCTGCCCGGACCGATGAACAAGGCCGGATCGCTTTCAAGCTCCCACGTTCCGGGGTGTGGGTGATTGACACTGTGGATATGTTCCCCGCCGCGGCCGGTGCCGATGCGGATTGGGAGAGCGTTTGGGCATCGCTAACCTTTGAGCTGCTCGCAGCGACTTCTGCCGATCAAAAGTGAGTGGGTTGTCGCCACCGCCGCGGCGAGTTGGTACGCTGATACGGTATATAATAGGTATCAGGTAAAGAATGCTCGTCGGGGTGGAAAGGGGCTGGCTCATGGTCCGCACGCAAGAGATTGAACGCAGACAAGCACGACGCCGGAGCGAATCGAGTGAAACCGACACGCGGAGCCGGGCGTATCGGGCAAGTACGAGTGGTTTGACTCGCCTGCGCGATCGTTCACACTCGTCGGAACCCATGTGCGGACACGAACTTGCGGCGGGGCCACCCTTCCGCTAATCTGCCGCAGTGGAGCAGCAGTCTGTCGCCGAATCAGGGATGAACTCGGCGACAAACAGGACGATCCGCCCCCCATGCGACCAAGTCATGCCCCCGGGGTCGGTCATCTAAGCCAAGGCATCGGGTTTGCCGTCGGCCGTATTCGGCCAGCAGACCCCTTTCGCCGGGCCGTCCGGAGGGGATCCACGGTGAGGCCGACCCACGCCCGGACCCGAAAGGGTTTCGTCCGTCATTTGAGACGGAGCGATCCGGGCCATACCTTGACACCCCGCGTCCGCGGGCGGCGACCTTCGCCGGCATCGGACGCACGATCTTTACGCGGGAGTTTGGAATGAACATGTCTCGACGCATCGCTCGCCTCGGCCGCACGCTCCGAAACGGATTGGCTCGCAACGACAAGCCCGCGGCTCGTCTTGCGTCCACCGCCGGTCTGGCGTCGATGGACCACACCCTCGAGCAGCTCGAGGCGCGGCAGATGTTGTTCACGCTCGCGATCGGAGCCGGGGATGTCAATCCGGCCACCGGACTGGGGACCAAGACGGCGACGTTTACGTATTACGTGCCGTTCCTGATCTCGCCGATGCCGCAGCAAGGAACCGCGACTCCCATTCAGGAGAACTTCGACGATGAGATGGGCGGCTGGGTGAACCAAGCTCCGCCAGTGCCGCCAAACGGTCTTCGGTTCGACATGTCGGGCATCCAGATTTCCTACAGCACATCCTCGACGTCAGCGGTGCAGGCGATTACGCGGGTTGCCAACAACCTGACCGATCGGGCCCTCCGCGTCGCGTTGTTTGGAGCCGACAACCTCACGTTTACCTTCACAGACCCGACGGTGCAGATGGGCAACCCGCCGCCCGAACTGGTGCGTGCAGCGAACATCGTCATCAGCCGCAACTCCGGCGGGCTCCCCTCCGACGGCGGCGATCTGAACACCAATCCGGACACCGGCACGCGCATCGAGCTGCTCAACAACGGCGTGGTGGTGCAGACGCTCACGGGGGCGGAACTGGACAACATCCGCAGCGCCTTCCTGCAGCCCCCCTTCAGCCTGCCCAATACCTTCCAGTACGCGATCACCTTCGCCGCCGGGTTTGACGCGATTCGCTTCTCCAGCGCGGCCAACGCGCCCGCGAACGCGACCTACTCGGACAACTTCGTTATCGAGGCGATCAACAGTCAGATTCCAGCCAATCCCCTCGGTGCGTTTGTCAACGGACAGTTGCGAGACATCCGACTCACATTCACGGCGCCTGCGGGCGGCAGCGTTCAGGTCTTCGATCTGTACGACCGCGATATGCAGCTCCGATTCCTGGCCCGCACTCCGGGCGGCACAGGCACCAACCCGATTGACCGCAACCGCGACGGCGTGCCGGAGTTCAACGACGGCTTCGGACGCATTGTCATCAACGGATCGGATGCGCGATCTTCGGTCACGGTTGTTGGCGGCAACGTGGATGGCAACGGCGCGTTCCTTCTGCCTGCCGGTCCGACAGAGTTCAGCAACAATCTCAACGGAACCAACTTCGGTTTCGAGACCGTGGGTAATCCGCCAGTGGTGCGAGGGTTGCCGCCGGTGGGTGCGTCGTTCCCGCTCGGCTCCCCGTTCGTGCGCGACAACAGCAGCTCGGCCGCGTATTTCGCGACTCCCGGCGCGTTCGATTTCAATCGCACGAACCAAGGTCTGTTTGTCAATAACGCTTCGCTCGGCTCGGCCCTGATTGCGGGCGCGGTCTTTGGCTCCAGCCGGGTCGATGGCGCGATCAATCGCTATTCCGTCGGCTATCAGGCAGGGTCGCTGCGCGTCGATGGCGATCTGGGCGCGTTCGTTTCGCAGACCGACTCGGGCGGCTGGTTCAGCGTGAATGCGGGCAACTTCCTCCCGACGGGTTCGCGTTTGACGTTCGGGCGCACGGTGCGCGAGATTGATATCGCGGCCCGAAACCTCTCGACGGTCTCCGTGCTGGCGGATGTCAACAACCCGAATCGTGCGCGGCTGGTGCAGCGCGACTACTTCACACGCGAGGCCGTCTACGGCTTTACGCAGCAACAAGACGGCGCACGGGCGACGGTAGATCGCACCATCAACGCGGGCCCGGACTGGGCCGGCAACATCGGCGGCAATGGTCAGGCCATTCCGTTCGGTATCGGCTACTACCGCAACGACACGCTGGGCAGCGCGGAGTTTGTCGGCTACAACGGAACTTCGGTGCGCATCTTCGGCGCGGTCAACGGCATCGATCCCGTGAACAGCGGCTTTGACTCGGCGGATGTGTACGCCTTCCCGGCCGACTCCAGCCGCGAGGTGGTCATCGCCGCGCCGCTGGCATTGTTTGACTATGTGCGCGTGGTCGATCGCGACGGGCGCGTGATCGCCGCACTGGATGCGGGTGAGCGCGGGCGCGGCCCGACGGGAACCAACACCTTCAGCAGCGTGCTGCGATTCACGCCCGACCACTCGGACGTGTACTACCTGGTGGTGAATTCCAATGTGAACCAGTCGACACCGACCGAGGCGCAGTATCAGATCACGGTTTCGGGCATGGCCCCGGTCACGCTGGGCGCGTTCCGCACCGGCTCGGGGTCGGTGGGGGCCTCGAACCCGTACGTGTTCACGCTCGCCGCGGGAGATATGGGATCGGCGCGGATCGGCACCGGCTATTTCACTTCCGCGGGCGGCAC
>JBKJOD010000054.1:0-5674 GCA_046593245.1 Phycisphaerales bacterium | reverse complement strand
ACGAGCTGGGTGAGCCCGAAGCGATCGCGGATATCGATGAAGATGAGATTGCCGTGGTCGCGGTAGGAGTTGACCCAACCATTCAGGGTGATGGTCTGGCCAATGTGGGCGTCGCGGAGTTCGCCGCAGGTGACGGTTCTTCGAAGCATTTCGGGGGGATCCTGTAAGTCGTTGGTCCGTCCGTGGAGGGCGGAGTGTAGGGGTCGGAATCGACGTTTGCGGCCGGTTCTCCCGGAGATGTGCGGGCGCACGAAAAAGGGCGGCCCTGCGGACCACCCTCGATGAAACGGGTTTGGCTGGGATCAGGCGGCGCGGGCCCGGGAACGACCGGCCCCAAGAACAACAACGGAGGTGACTGTGTTGAGGAGTTCAGTCCACTCGGATTCGACATCGTCTGTCCAGCTTGCTCCGAGGACATCGTGCATCGAATCCAGAAGTGCTTTGCGGGCGAGGCCATACTGCTGGGGCATAATGCCGGCGCGCTGGGCCTTGGCACCAAAGTCCATCAGGGCGCTCTGGATGATTTCGGTGCGATTGCTGTTCTTGACGACGAGGCCGAGCAGCGCCATCAGATCGTGCGATCGCTGCCAGTGGTCGCGGGGGAGCAGAGCCCGAAGCACGGGCTGCGCTGCGAAGAGTCGCGCAAAGAATCGGTCTGCGAGCACACCCGCGTGCGGCGCGAGCGCTGCGTAGGAGTTGCGAATCGTGTCATTTCCCTGAGCAGTCATCATGGCGCATCCGTGCCTCTCTGGCGTATGACGGATGCCTGGCTTCCACAAGCCGATTGCATGACCGTCCGCATGGCTATCGACCCTGCATGGGGGGGGACTTCAACCAGACTGTATTAGGAGTGTTATTGGACGCGCAGGGTGTGCGCGGTTTGCCCACATGCACTCGCTCTCGTGCTGCTCCCAAATACTCACCAGGGCAGCGGCGTGCCGTCGTAGTTCAGGAACGAGCCGGAGCGTTCGGGCGTGAGAGCGTCGATGACACGGACCATGTGCGCGATGCTCTCCTGCACGGTCAGGTCCGCGTTCGAGCCGCCCATGTCGGTTCGGACCCAGCCGGGGTGCATCGCAACGGTTGTGAATCCCTCGGGACGCAGCTCGTTGGCGAGCGAGCGATTGAGCTGGTTGAGCGCGGTTTTGCTCGCGCGATAGCCGTAACTGGAGCCGCCAGAGTTGTTGGCAATCGAGCCGAGTTGACTGCTGATTTGCACGATGGCCTTTCGACCACCTTTCCGAAGATAGTCGATGAGCTCTCGTGTGACGAGCAATGGGGCGATGGAGTTCACCATGAGTACAGAGGCGAGTTCCTCGACATTCAGATCGACGAGAAGCTTCGATCCGCGCGAGGCGATGCCGGCGTTGTTGATGAGCACGTCGATCGGTTCGCTGCCAATACGAGCAGAGAGACCGCGGATTGAGGCAGGATCGGAGACGTCGAGCTGGACGATGCGAACTTTTCCTGGGACTGCGGCAAGATCTTTTGCGGAGTCCGGCGTGCGGGCGGTGGCGATGACGCGATCCCCCCGTTCGGCGAGCACGCGCACAAACTCAAGACCGATTCCCCGCGTTGCACCGGTCACGACATACGTATGAGTCATGGGCAATGGTTGGCATTGCACGCGGCGGAGGCGAACATTGGCGATTCAGCCCAACGGGTTTTACCTCAGCTACTACTCAAGAGATTACTTCTGCTTGGACTGCTCCTCAAACTTCCGAATCTCTTCAGCGACTCCCGGAAGCATGTCGTTGGGAATCGGCACCGAGAGGTCATATTGCGCGATGCGCCAGAGGCCGCTGGGCTGCTGGCGCAGGAGGCCCGAGCCGCGACACCTGCCGTATTTGGCATTGTCCAGCAGTTCATCGAACCATGCGACGCCGTCGTTGCCAACCTGGATGTGCCGTTCGCGCGGCGTGTATGTCCAGCCGCGCCCCTTGGCAAAAAGCGGCAGGGCATAGCCCTTGAACTGCTCGATTGTCCAACGCTCGCTGGCATCGGTGCCGAGGAAAACCGCGTCGGTGGTGAAGAGGCCGAAGTAACGATCTGCCTGGGCCTTGCTGGCGGCGTCGTGGAGATCATCCAACACGCGCGCGACATCGGTTCGGGTCCGCACCTCGGACCATTCCGGGCGGCGCGCTGCGGCACGCTCATGGGCACAACCGGCGAGAAGAACTGCGGCGAGAAGAACGATGAGAATCCGGTGCATGGGTAGAGGATACACAAATGACGGGCGGTTTGCAGTTCATACCCCCCAACGCCATCTACGACTGCTTGTCACACTATCCCGCACGATCGTTGCGCGGCCGTGCAACCGTGCGGGCACGCGACTGCGACATGTGTTTGAGCATCGGTGCGACGAGGGCCGTCCATCCGGTTTGGTGATTGGCACCGAGGCCGCGACCGGTTTCAGCGTGGAAATACTCGTGAAAGAGCAAGTCGGAGCCGGATGCTCCACCCATGCAGGGGCGACGTCCCGCTGCGTCGGGCAGGAATAGCCCAGCGGTGCGATGGCGGAGATCATCTGCGGCCTGGCGGAGCGTGGTTTCACCGCGCACACCGCCACGGACAGTGGGGATGCGGAGCGTGTCGCCGTAGAAGTGGTGATAGCGTTCGAGCGCCTCGATAATAAGGTAGTTCAGAGGCATCCAGATCGGGCCGCGCCAGTTGCTGTTGCCGCCGAACAGGGCGGTGCTGGACTCGCCGGGGACATATTCAACGCGGTACTCCTCGCCACCATTCATACGGAGGACATAGGGCGTTTCTTTGTGACATTTGCTCATAGAGCGAATACCAAAGGGGGACATGAACTCGTTCTCGTCGAGCAAGTAGGAGAGCACGCGGGTGAGCCGCTCACGGGAGGGGATTGCGAGCAGGACGTGCTCCTCGCCGCCGCGTTCTTCGCAGGAACTCATGAACGAGACGTACTTGGCGAGGTCGGTGCGGTTCTCCAAGAACCAGCGCATTCGTTTCGTAAAGCCGGGGAGCTTTTCGATGACGCGTTCCTCGATGATTTCGGCCGCGAGGATCGGGATGATGCCCACGAGCGAGCGGACACGCAGTGGCGTGGACTCACCACCCACGAGCAACTGGTCGTAGTAGAAGCCATCTTTTTCATCCCAGAGGCCCGTGCCACCAAGAGAGTTCATGGCATCCACGATGGCGATGAAGTGCTCGAAGAACTTGCTGGCGACATCCTCATACGCCGGATCTTCGCTCGCGAGTTCGAGAGCGATGGAGAGCATCGTGCCGCAGAAGAACGCCATCCAAGCAGTGCCGTCGGCTTGTTCCAGATGGCCGCCGGTGGGCAGGGGTTTGGAGCGATCAAAGACACCGATGTTGTCCAGCCCAAGGAAGCCACCGCCGAAGACGTTGCGGCCGTCAGGATCCTTGCGATTCACCCACCAAGTGAAGTTCAGGAGCAGTTTATGGAAGGCACGCGCGAGGAAGACGCGATCGCGTTCACCGCGGCGGCCGGTGAGTTTGTACACACGCCAGCACGCCCACGCATGGACGGGCGGATTCACATCGCCGAACGCGAACTCGTATGCCGGGATCGCGCCTGAGGGGTGCATGTACCACTCCCGCATCATGAGCAGGAGCTGGTCCTTGGCGAACTGCGGGTCCACATGTGAGAGCGCGACCGCATGGAACGCCAGATCCCACGCGGCGAACCATGGATATTCCCACTTGTCGGGCATGGAGATGACATCACGTGCGAAGAGATGCCGCCAATCGGCATTGCGAGCGCCGGGCTTTTTCCGGTCTGCGGGGGGAGGCGGTTGAAGCGGATCGCCGTCAATCCATTCGGCGACGATGTAGTGGTAGAACTGCTTAGACCAGAGCAGACCGGCGTAGGCCTGTCGCGCAATAGAGCGTTCTTCCGGGCTAAGCGTGCCGATTCGGCCGGGTGAATAGAAGCGATCCGCTTCGGCGATGCGCTGCTCAAAGATGCTCTTGAACTCCGGGCCGAGCGGGTCGGTGGGGTTCGCGGGGGCTGCGGTCGGCGAGAGTCGAGCCGTGATGGCAACGCTCTTCCCAGGACCGACGTGCAGCGTGTACCACGCGGCGAACTTGGTGCCTGTCTCCGCAGGATTCACCGCATCTTGCTGCCCATTGACAACACGTTCATGGAAACCATCTTTCACAAAGGACGCGGTGTTCGAGCCTCCAAAGAGTTTCGACTGGTTCGTTTCGTTCTCGCAGAAGAGTGGAAGCGGCAGAGTACCATCGGACGCGGCGGACGCGATGAATCGCATGTCGCCGAGGGATTCGTGGCTTGCATCCACTTCGATGCGCCCAGGCGTTTTGGACGAGGATCGCTGTATGGACGGCCGCACCGGCACATGGCCCGGCGCGCCCTCCCCCTTCTCGCTCCACGCCCATGTGTTGCGGAACCAAAGTTGCGGGAGGAGGTGAATGGTCGCGGCTTCCGGGCCGCGATTGGAGATTGTCACGCGAATGAGTATGTCATCTTCACCCTGCTTGGCATATTCCGCCTGCACATCCCAATATCGCGATTCCGCGAAGACGCCCGTGTCCGCGAGTTCGTATTCATCCTGCTCGCGCGAGCGGGCAGTATTCTCCGACACCAGTTTTGCGTATGGGAACTCTTGCTGCGGGTACCGATACGACGCTCGCATATACGAGTGCGTCGGTGTGGAATCTAAGTAGAAATACTCTTCTTTTACATCCTCCCCGTGATTGCCCTCGGGTCCGGTCAACCCGAACAACCTTTCCTTTAGGATTGGATCTTTCCCATTCCAAAGCGCGAGCGAGAAGCACAACCGGCACTCGCGATCGCAGATACCCAGCAGCCCATCCTCCCCCCACCGATACGCGCGGCTGCGGGACTGCTCGTGCGTGAAATATCCCCAGCACTCCCCGCTGGGTGAGTAATCCTCTCGCACCGTTCCCCACTGCCGCTCGGACAGATATGGCCCCCAGCGTTTCCAGTTGGCTTCGCGGCGCAGGTCCGCGAGCAGACGATCCCGCTCAGGATTTGGGCGAATATCGCCGCCGGGGACGCTTTGGAGTTGCTTGGGGAGCACGAACTGATGCTACACGAACCGCGTTACCGCTGCCCCGGTCCCATGCGAACCTCCCGAGCGGATACCAGAATGGTCATGCCACCAAGCACGAGCTCGCGTGGATCGGTCGATCGGTCCCGAACGGCGCGGATGATCGCGTCGATGCCCCGTTTGGAGACCCGATCGGCCTTGGTCGGGCCGCACAACACGCGGCGTGCTCGTCGAAGCGTGGCACCCAGTGAAGCGATTGGCTCATCTCGCAGCGCCGCGCGTGTCCACACAAGCTCGTTCTCGCGATTCGCGGCCGCCCGCATGATTCGGGACGCTTCACGCTGCAACAGATGATCGACCGCGCGCGCGTGCCCGCTTGCCGCCGCCGCCTTTGCGAGCACATCCGGTCGCAACTGACGCAGCACCGGCACCACCCGCGTGCGAACAGCGTTTCGTAGCCGCGTGACATCCGAGTTCGTCGCGTCCTCGCGCCACTGGATGCCCGCATCCCGGCACAACTGCTGGCACATCCCGCGATCAATCGCCAGGCCGCACCACTCGCTGGCCATCGGCCGAATCAGCTGAATCGCCTCGGTGCCGCGCCCCGACAAGCTCCGATTCACAGCAAGCCCACGCACGCCCGTTCCGCC
>JBKJOD010000026.1:0-3212 GCA_046593245.1 Phycisphaerales bacterium | reverse complement strand
GGCCAGGGCACCGCACGGATATTCGAGTACACGGTCGGCTGATCCGCGCGGCGGCCGCAACTCCGCGCCATGCTCGGCCGTATCAGTCTGGCGAGGCCGCGCGTGGATGTGAGCAAGCCCCAACTCGACCCCGCGTTCAATGCCGAGCTTCGGCGGGTGCTCAGCGAGCGCGATGCGTATTGCCCGCGCTGCAAGTACGACCTGTCCGGCCTCAACGGCCCGCGTTGCCCGGAGTGCGGCAAGAACATCCGCGAGATTCTGCGCATCGCCGATACCACGCCATGGCGCCTGCCGCATGTGCGACGGCGCATGATCGTGATGTATCTGCTGCGATGTGGCGGGCTGCTGGCGATCATCGGCGTGTCGCTGCTGTGCATCGGATGGGCGACGTGGGCTCTCGTGCAACACTGATGCGGGCAATCTTGCCTATCGCTCCGCGCGGGTCGTCTCGCGCGGCAGTGTCTGACAGGTGATGTAGAGCGCATCATCGCGCGGCTCGAGTTTGAGCAGTCGCACCCGCCGGCCGTCGCCGATGCGGACCACCGGCGTGCGCATCATCGGGCGATCGCCCGAGAGCGCGCTGATGATGTCCCGCAGCTCGGGCATGGACTCAATCGAGCCGGGGAGCGGTTTGCTGACAACCCGCTTTGCCGCCGGCGCGGCCCGCGAGAGCATCCACGAGGATGGCACACTCAGCCGCCCGACAGATGTGCTCGCGGCGGGCAGCCACAGCTCGCCACTGGCGCGGAACTCGGGACGCAGAGACGCCGTGATGACGCGCACCGGCGACGCCGCGGCGAACGCGCGATCACCGACGCTCGCGCCCACGTCGATGTGCCCATCATCGAAGCGGACCTCGACGGCGCGCAGCTCCGGTGGCCAGGTGAACTCGGCGGACTGGGATTCCAGCCACGGGCGCAGGCGCGCGGCGAGCCAGGCGTTGGCGTCTGCCGAGGAGATGCGGATGGTCCACGGCGCGCTGGTCTGGTTGGAGTCCGCGGCTTGGCGGATCTGGGTGAGCTGCGTGGCCGCGCCGTTCTCGACGCGCAGCGCGGCCGCCGCGACCTGTTCATTCTTCGGATCAATCTCGCGCCACCAGTGTGGGCGCGCATCGGCAAGCCCCAGGGCGATGAGCATGACAGTGCCGGTCATCAGCATCGCGCCGGGGATGATCACCAGGCACCAGCGCCGGGCCCGCGGGCCGATGCGGCGCGGCGGCGGCGCGGGCGAACCGCTCGGGTCGTCCCACTGGTCCGCGTGCGAGATGGCGCCTTCGGAGTGCATCGGATGGAATGATAAGAACGCCGCGCGGAGCGCGGCGATGACCAAAGAAAAACCCCACGCTGTGGCGTGGGGTTGAGAGACGGGAGGGCAAGCGGCTTAGCGCTTGGAGAACTGGAAGCGGCGGCGGGCACCGGCCTGGCCGGGCTTCTTACGCTCGACCTCGCGGGCGTCGCGGGTGAGGAAGCCGGCGTCGCGGAGGCCTTCTTCGAGGGTCGGATCATAATCGCGGAGGGCACGGGCGATGCCCAGGCGAACGGCCTGGGCCTGACCCATGAAGCCGCCGCCGTTGCAGCGGACGATCACGTCCATGTTGCCAAGCAGGTTGGAGACCTTGAGCGGCGCAGCGCAGTCGTTGCGGTCGCGGGTTTCGGAGAAGTACTGCTCAACAGTCTTGAACTTCTCGGCGGTGATCTGGACCTTGATGGAGCCCGCACCGGAGGCGTTGGGCTTCATGCGGACGCGGGCGACGGCGCGCTTGCGGCGGCCGGTTCCCCACCACCAACCGTTCTTGGACTCAACGGCGGTGCGGAGCTTGCGGACCATCTGCGCGGGCTTGACCTCGGAGGAGGGATTCGCCGTGGAGAGGCCGGGGATGTTCGAGGTGGGGAGGTTGATGCTGCTCATGGGGTCGGGTCTCGGGATTCGGGAATCGGGTTTCGGGTGCGAGGCACTTCGGATCGGGGCCATTGGGTGGGCCCGAAGCCGATTCAGACTTCCATCTTGACGGGCTGCTGGGACTGGTGGGGATGCTCGGCGCCGGGATAGACCTTCATCTTGGCGAGCATGTGGCGGCCCAGACGGTTCTTGGGCAACATGCGCCGGACGGCGTCGGAGATGATCTGCTGCGGCTTGCGCTCGCGGAGGGAGCCGTAGGACTCGTAGCTCTCGCCGCCGGGGTGTCGGGAGTAGGTCATCTTGGTCTGCTGCTCGGCCTTGCGGCCTGTGAGGCCGACCTTGCCGGCGTTGATGACGATGACGAAGTCGCCGCAGTCAACGTGGGGGGTGTACTCGGGGCGGTGCTTGCCCATGAGAACGTTGGCGACGTCCACGGAGAGGCGGCCCAGGGAGACATCGGTGGCATCGACAATGAGCCAGTTCTTGGCGGGCATGGTCTGTGCGTTTGCGAGAGTGGTCTGACGACGCATGAGAGACTCCGATTCAGGCCAAAGATGCTGGTGGCCAAGAGATACTTGAGGCCAAGACGAGAGCGAGAAACGCCGCACTCGTATGGGTGGGGGTATGCTGGGTACGCCGCCTACCGGGCGGGGCGGGCCGGTTGAACCTCTTGTGGAAACGCAACCGGCAGAGTTGGATGTAGGCCGCACAGGGCTGTCGTACGGGAGTGAAAGGTAGCGGATCGCCGGGGTGAGTCAAGATGCACAGCAGACAATTCCTGTCAAAATACTTACAGTGTGAGCATTGCCGGGTCGTCCGATAGTGGTCAAAGGGCAGGCACGTGTGATTTTGGGCGGGAATTCGGGGCGGGTCGCGTGGGTGTGGTAAAGTGTGTCTGGAACGGAAGAGAGCCGAGGATCACCCATGCCCGGTAATCGACTGCCAACGCCACTACTTTTTGCTGTGCTCGCCGCGCTTGTGGCGGTGCCGCAGGTGCGCGGGGATATTGATTCCAACAGCGGCATCGACTTTGTGCGGATCGGGGCGGTGGGGAACGCACCGTGGATGGGAGGACCAATCGGGGGGGATCAGGCGATCGGGCGCGGCGCGGTGAACTACGCGTACAGCATCGGGCGTTTCGAGGTAACAACGGCGCAGTGGGCGGAGTTCTACAACGCCGCGTTTGATCGTCCCGCGCCCTTGAACATCCCGTTCCTGCAAGGCCCGCAAATCTGGGGCGCGGTGCAGACTGCGGCCCAGAACGGCGGGTTCCGTTGGACGGTCCCGGCCGGGCACGAGATGTACCCAGTCGG
>JBKJOD010000433.1:0-6666 GCA_046593245.1 Phycisphaerales bacterium | reverse complement strand
CAGGCGGCCTGCGTGGCGATCGTGCATGTGCCGGCGTTGCCGCCGATGGTGGTGCCGCAGCAGGAGCCGGAGGGGCAGACGGATCCGGCCGCGCCGGCAACGCCGCCGACGGAAGTGCAGACGGACGCCGGGAGAATCACGCAGCCGCCCGCGTTCGGGAGAGCGCAGGATCCGGGCTGAGTGCTGGAAAGGAGGAAGACGCGACGATTGTTGAAATCGCACACCGCGAGTACGCCGAGGGTGGCATCCCAGGAGAAGTCGTAGAAGCCACCGGCGAGTGGAAAGGTGGGAGTCGTCACGCCATCGGCATTGAAGTAAGAGGCGGTGACAGGGGTGCCGTCGGAATACTTATTGAACTTCACGACATTGGCGAGCAGAAGAGTGTTGGGCGCGCCGGAGGGGCGAGAGTTCCAGACGATCAGTTCGCCCACGCCGGCGACGGGATAGTCGCGAAGGAGGCGGACGTTACGTCCGACGGTGCCTGCGGAGGGATACGCCGCGCCGTAGATGCGTCTGGGGCCGTTGACTTCGGCGGTTGGGCTCGGGGAGCCTGCACTCAGGTTGCCGAACTTGCCGTTGAAGGAGCCGTCATTGGTGCGAAGCGCGACAACGACGGAGTCGTTGCCGGAGGCGAGCATGGTGCCGTTGCGCGGATCGATGTCCATGCCGCGCCATTCGGTGTTGCCCACACCGTCGGGGAGCAGTCGCGGAAGGGTGGAATATGAGAAGGGAGCGAAATCCGGATCGAGCGTGTCGTCGGTGCCGAAGAGAGACTTGTCGCCGAAGTGCATGCCGGCAATGACAGGGCGTCCGGTGGTCGGTGTGCCGTAGACAAAGCCGAGGCCATCCGCGCCCCAGTCGAAGGCAACCCCGGCGGATCCGCTGCGCGTGATCTGAACGGGCGAGGCGGCCAAGAGCGCGGGGACCGCGGGCTCAGCATCAAAGAGTTTGAATGTGTCAATGCCGGGCTCATCGGCGGCGCAGGCGACGCGGCTTTCGAAGAGACCGGGACCGATGCTGCGCCGATAGTGCTTGATGGAAACAATGCCGCGCCCGTTGGAGTTGGCGGCGTATTGAGCGAAGCGGTTGAAGTTGGTCGACGCAAAGCCAACGGACGAGTACAGGTTGGAGATCTTGACAAGACCAAGCTGCGTGGTCGCGCCGGTGAAGTTCCAGCCACCAACATACAGGGCGTTGTTGCCCAGTTCGATGGCGGAGGGGTTGTTGCCGACGAAATACGGGTTGCCTGTGGTATGGATGCTGGCCGCGCCATATGCAGTGCCCAGATCAATGTCCTTGAACAGGTACAGGTTGGTTTGCGCCGGCGCGAGGGTCGCGGTACAGGCAAGCGCGGCACAGGTGGCGAACAAGCGTGAACGAGTCAGCATGGTCTCTACTCCGTTGGCTACTGATGGGGTGGATCGGGCGGACGAGCGGCAGTTGGGCGGACATGAAATGCCGCACAGGGGAGAAGGAGATTCTATAACAAACCCTCGTTTTGCCCAACGGGTTTATGGCGTTTGCGAACGGATTTGAGCAGCAACCGACTTTTGATACTATTCCGTTCGGTATTTTCGCCCACTCAAGGGTGAATTAGGCCCTCAATAGGGGTGCATGGCATTTGCTGCCAGTTGAAAACGTTTCAGAAAGAGCGCGGCCCGTGCGACTTAGCGGGTGTTCATGTCCGCGGGTTCGCCGCCGCGCAGGGCGCGGATGAGTTCGGCGATGTCGGCAGCGTTGATGACGCCGTCGCGGTTCACGTCGACGACAGGGTTGTTGACCTGCGCGTACACATCTTCGATATCGGTGCGGCCATCGCGATTGACATCGGTGTCGGGGGCAACGGGGAGCGTGAGGTAGCTGTAGAGAATCACCTCGTCGGCATAGTTCACGCTACCGTCGCCGTTGAGATCCCAGAGATTTAAAAGCGTGGTGGTGCCGGGCGTTGTGCCAACGATGTACGAGTTGCGCAGCGCCTGAAGATCACGGAGATCGACGACACCATCTTCGCCGAAGTGAAAACGTCCGAACTGCACATCGAGCAGCCGTCGGTCGGCGTCGTCAATGATGCCATCGTTGTTCAGGTCGTAGCGACGATTGCCGGTAGTGGTCGTGATGGGCGTGCCGGTGAATAGAGCCGCGAAGAGGGCGCGATCGCGCGCGTCGATGAAGCCATCTCGGTTGATATCGCCGACTTGGGCTTTGGCAGTGGTGTCGATCCAGGATTTGAGAGCGGTGCGATTGGTGGCCGCGCCGGTCTGGGTGGTGAAGTAGGAAAACTCAAACCATGAGAAATCTTCGACCTGTCGCGTCGCGCCACGGATCGCGGCGAGTTGCGTGGCGACGCTGGGGTGGCCCGTGGTGCCGGGATAGGCGAGCGCAGGGACGATGCGGCGTGAGCCAGCTTGAACCAGCGCGGCGTTCACCTCGCTCGTTATGCTGGATTGCGTGCTTGAGTAGCACATGGGTGCGGAGATTTGCAACGCGTAGGTGGACATCCAGGTGCCCCAGTCCTGCATCTTGGGAAGCTGCGCGGAGTTCAGCGGATCAGGGAACACGGCGGCCGCCCATGTCACGCCGCGGCTGCGAGCACTGACGCCCGCGAATAGCGTGGAAATGGTGTCGGTGATGCCCTGGCGACGCCAAGTGATGAAGTTGTTCCAGTCCGCACCTGCGGAAGTAGCGGCTGTGTTGAACGGGTCGCCGAAGCCAGCGGCCTGAAACGCGCCGCGCGACCAGGAGTCATAGGACCACGGCGCGGTGAATGAGTCAGTCGTCACGTCGTCCACGGGATAGCGACAGTAATCAAGAAAGATGCCTGCGAGGCCGGGGTATGCGGCGAGCTCGGACATGTAATCGGCGAGCCGCGCACGCACGCCGGGATGGATCGGGTTGACGAACATCGCGCCCACGATGTTGACGTCTCCGTAGACGGTGCCACCGGCGCGGGAGACAACGCGCCAGAGTGGATCACCGGTGCGCCCGTTCTGGTCACCAGCGCCGGTGGAACTCAGGAGATAATCGCCGGAGGTCCCGAAGCCCTGATAGCTCATCTCGCACCACGCGTGGACGCGCATGCCGTATTTTGCGGCGATGACAATCGCCTGCGCAAGATAGTCGATGGAGAAGCGATCGTTGTAGACGGAGGAGTTGTTGGTGGTGCGACCCCAGAAGAACGTTTCCAGGAAGATGTCCTGAATGCCAGCGGAAGCGAGCGTGGGCAGAGCTCCCTCGAAGGCGGCGAGGTCGGCGGTGTTGGGGAAAGTAGTGGTGATGCCGCCGGGTGGGCGCATCCAAACGGCGCGGATGGGTCGCTCGAAGCGATCGGTGACGGTTGTGGTGGTGAGCTTGATACCGAGGTGATTGGCGACGGGACGCATGGAGCCATCGCTGGGGCGATTCTGGAAAATCGTGTTGTCGGGACGTTTGTAGACGAACGAACTGGACCCACCACCGTCCAAATTGATCGCACGCCACGCGCCGCGTTCGAGCAGCAGATCGGCGGCTTCGGGGAGCGTCATGCCTACAGACCAGCCGGTCTGACGCCCGTCGATGACGAGCAAATAGAGCAGGTTGCCGGTGCGATTCACCGCGACAATGGTGCGAGGATCGCGAGCGGCGGGCTGCACCCGCGTGGTCGCACCGGTGTTCACGCCGTCGGTGATGAGCATGGTGCCGGGGTCGGCATCGGTGTTGGAAGGGCCGACGCCCGCGATAGCGTTCCACAGTCCGGTGGTGCCGGGCGCGACATAGCCAATAGTGGCGACTTTGCCCGAGGAGATCGTGAGCGCGGGATCAGGGAAGGTGCCGAACTGCCGCGCGGGGGAGACGAGGACGCCATTGGAAACCGAGAGCCCGATGACATCGGCGGCGACGCCGGTGGTGTAACTGGCCGCGGAAAAGTAGTTGGCGTTGATCGCCAGGTCGGCGTTCACACTGGTGCGCCACGCGGTGGTCGTCTGAAGAGTGGCCTCGTTCGCGGTGCCGGTCGCGCCGGTAATGAGTACTTGCACGCGTGGGTCTTGCAAGTCGATGGTGGCGAGGGAGCCGCGGATGATGCCGCCGGGGGTGCTGCGCAGGATGTCTTCAACGATGATCGGCTGCGCCATAGCGGGACGGGCCGCGACCAGCGCGAGAGCGACAAACAGCGTGGCGAGAATAAGGGGCCGCGGCGAGATTGTGCGACCTGTAGCGGGCATGCGCATGAACATCAGAAACGCTCCTGAGGCCCGTCAGTGGTGATGGCCATTGGAGAGATTCTATAACATTCTGAAGAAAAGCCCAACTATCACGGTTTCGGGAGGGTCGAGGGAAGTAGTTGCGGATGTATTTTCAGCTTCGACAGTTCGGACCGGCGGTCGATGATCAGTTCGACGGCGTCGTACGAAATGTGCTCGAAACCATCGGTCTGGAGGGCATCCTTTGATTGCGGGTGAGGGGCGCCGCGTAGCCATGGGAGTCCGAGTGAGAATGCCTGACTTCCCCGTTCAGGCGCCGCGAGCAGGTGGGCGCGTTCTGATTCGGTGAGGGGACGAGTCTCCCACACGCCCGCGTGTTTGACGATCACGGAGTAGTCGCCCGGAGGAATCGTGCCCGGCGCGTTCCAGATGTCGCCCCCCTTGAACTCATCGCCCCTCGTGAGCGGAATGGTGGCGGGTCGCCAGTTGGCACCCAACTTGGGATGCGGCGCGGGACCGACGTGGGCCACGTCGTACAACTCGGTGAGTTCTTTGGGATACACATCAAGCACGCCGCGGCTGAACCAGAGAACGTGCCCCTTGCTCCCCGTAGAGCGCGTGAGCTCGATGGATTTTTTCAAGTCGTCCCACGTCAGATCCGGGCCATCCCCGACGATGCGGATGCCGGAGTACATATCGGCGATGCGCCCCGCGCCAAGCGTGTTCATGCGGGTGATCTGGTCTTTCCATGTCGTCTCGAACGCGCTGTAGTTCATGCGATAGCACTGCGGGACGAACTCATCCCAGCGCGGCGTGATCGCGCTCGCCTTGAAGTTGCCGGGGAGCGAGATCGCATCTTTTTCTGTCCATGCTGCCCACTTGGGCCACTCGAGCAGGTAGTACTCGTAACACCAGGGATACGGCGCGGGGCTCAGGGAGACGATGATGCCGGGGCGTGCCAGTCGCACGGACTGGACGAACTCCTTGGAATACTCATTGACCTTCGCGGCACGCCACGCGACCCACTCGGCGTCTTTCGGGTTTTCGGGTGGCTGCTTGCCGTCGTGCTCTTTGGCGAACACGCCTCGGGTGTAGTCGTCGTAGCCCATGGTGTAATACGGCCAGACGATGCGATCGTCGAGCTGGATCCCATCCAGGTCGTACTTGTCGATGGCTTCAAGAACCAGATCAAGCAGGAACTTGCGAGCTTCGGGGTGCAGCGGGTTCATCCAGACGAAGCCGTTGGGGGCGATCTCGCTTCCCTTGATGTCGCGGCTGAGCCACTCGGGCTTCTGCTTCCAGAGGTCGTTCTTCGTGCTCTTGTGCGCAGCCATGAAGCCGTACTCAAACCACGCGATGTAGATCAGCCCGTTCCGATGCGCTTCGATGACGGTCTCTTGCAGCAGATCGCGACCCTGAGACTTGATGGCGTCGGGGGAGTCCGATGGGTCCATCCGCATGAGCGCGGGGCGGCGGTCCACGCCGATGATGTTCTTCAGCACCTGCGAGGGAAACTGCGTATAGCCGTTCTTCCAGCACTCGACGTAGACGGTGTTCAGCCCGATCTCACGAAGGCGCCGCATGGTGTGGGCGGTTTTTTCCGGAGACGCGATGGCCTCGTTGGCGGTGGTGGTGACCCACGTTCCCCGCACTTCCGCTTCTGGTTTCGGGGGCGTGGGCTCATCCGCAAAGGAGGATGTGCATGAGCACAGAATGACGCACAGAGTCACCAGAAAGAGCCGAGAATGTGTGTACACACCGGTGAGGGTGCGATGCATGAAAATCGCGTGCGGAGCTTGCGCGTGCGGGTTCGGGTGTGAGATCATGTGGCTACGCTAGCCCTCGGCTCCGCCCAGCGGGGCACCGGAGCGCATCAGGTGATGCGATCCTGACAAAGACACACACTCAGAAACTGGAAGTGATTCCCATGTCGGACACAGGTTCGTTCAAGGTTGCCATCATCGGTGCGGGCGGCATTTCCGGGGCGCACTCGGGCGCGATCAAGGCCAGCGGGGGGCGACTGACGCTGACGGCAGCTATAGACCCGCACGCGGAAAATCGCGGCAAACTCGCATCGACGCACGCGGCGCAGGAGTTCGCGGGTGTTGAGGCGTTTCTGAAGGCCCGCAAGGCCAAGACCGTGGAGGCGGCAGGCGTGATCGTCTGTACGCCCCCCTCGGCGCGGATCAAGATCGTGGAGCAGTGTCTGAAGGCGGGGCTGCACGTTCTGACGGAGAAGCCGATCGCGCACACACTGAAGGATGCGAAGAAACTGGCAGCCCTGGCCAAGAAAAATAAGAAGTCACGGACTTTCGTGGCGTACTGCCATCGTTTCGCGCCGCCGGTAGTGCGAATGAAGGAACTGGTGGAGCAGGGGAAGATCGGGCAACTGGTGCGGTTTGAGAACGCCTTCGCCTGCGACCTGGCCGGGCACAAGGACAAGTGGTTCAGCGACCCGAAAAAGGCCGGCGGCGGTGCGTATCTGGAT
>JBKJOD010000298.1:0-13896 GCA_046593245.1 Phycisphaerales bacterium | reverse complement strand
ACTCACTGCCGAGGAACTCGCCCGCCGCGAGCGCATGCGTCTGGCCAGCCGCGGCATCGCGTCGTACATCCTTTCAAAGGATGGCAACCGAGTGCTGGTCCCGCTCTCGGGCCGGCTTTTCCTTATGCAACGCTCCGATGGCGTCGTCGTTGAGCTCACCTCAAACGCGGGATATCCGATCGACCCGCAGTTCTCCCCCGATGGCAACAAGGTCGCCTGCGTGCGCGATGGCGATCTGTATGTGATGAACGTCATCAATGGTCAGGAGCGGCGGCTCACCTCCAAGACCAGCGCCACCATCACCAACGGCCTCGCCGAGTTCGTCGCCCAAGAAGAGATGGACCGCTTTCATGGTTTCTGGTGGTCCCCCGATTCAGACTTCATTACCTATGAAACCGCCGACACCGCCGGCATGGAGACCTTCCACATCGCCGACCCCGTCAGCCCTGACAAAGAATCCCAGACTTGGCCATACCCGCGTCCGGGAAAGAAAAACGCTTCTGTCCGCCTCTTCGTCATCCCTGAACGCGGCGGAAACTCCGTCGAGATCAAGTGGGACCATGCGAAGTACGAGTACCTCGCGAAAGTCACATGGTCGAAGGGCGCTCCGCTTTGTGCGCTCGTGATGGCCAGAGATCAGACTGAGCAATCGCTGCTGGAAGTGGAACCGACGACAGGAACCACACACGCACTCCTCACCGAGCGCGACGCGGCATGGGTCAATCTCACGCCCTCGAACCCGAAATGGCTGAAGGACGGCAAGAGTTTTCTGTGGATGAGCGAATCCGCGGGCTCATGGCAGCTCTCCCTCCGCGGGCGCGATGGTTCTCAGAAGAATCTGCTCACCGATGCCGCGATGGGGCTAGAAGGCGGTGCGCACATCGATGCTGCCGCAGAGGCGGCGTACATCCTTGCTAGCGCGGATCCCACCCAGACCCAGGTCTATCGCGTTTCACTCGATCCTGCGAAGGGAAACTCCGCCGCGATTACCACCGCCCCTGGTCGTCACGGCATGGTCATCGCCGATGATGCACCGACTTTCGTTCGATCGTCCGCCCTGCTCACAGGCGAATCCACCTGGACTATCGCCGGTCGCTCCAACGCGGCGGAACTCCCCATCACTTCCACCCGCGAAACGCCACCGTGGATTCCCCATTTGAAACTCGCGACCGTTGGCCCCAAGCAGTTCCACGCCGCCATTATCCGTCCGCGCGATTTCGACGCCAAGAAAAGATACCCCGTCATCGTCAACGTCTACGGCGGCCCGCATTCCAAAACCGTAAACGCAACACCCCAGTCCTACTACCTTCAGCAGTGGATCGCCGACCAGGGCTTCATCATCGCCAGCATCGACGGCCGCGGCACCCCGGGCCGCGGGCGCGACTGGGAACGCGCCATCAAGAATGAACTGATCGCCCCCGCCCTCGCCGATCAGGTCGAGGGCATCCAGGCCCTCTGCGCCAAGTACCCCGAGATGGATGCGGCTCACATCGGCATCTACGGCTGGTCCTTCGGCGGCTACTTCTCAGCCATGGCCGCGATGCAACGCCCGGACATCTACAAAGCCGGATGCGCCGGAGCCCCCGTCTGCGATTGGCTCGACTATGACACCTGCTACACCGAACGCTACCTCGGCGTCCCCGCGCTGAATAAGGATGGCCAGCCGGACTCCGACACCTATCGCAAAAACTCCGTGCTCGCCTATTGCGACAAACTCGAAGTGCCCCTCCTCATCGTGCACGGCACCGCCGACGACAACGTCTATTTCATGCACTCATTAAAGATGACCCAGTCCCTCTTCCGCGCTGGCAAGCACTTCGAGTTTCTCCCCCTTGCGGGTTTCACGCACATGGTTCCCGACCCCGTCGTTACCACCCGGCTGTACTCCCGCATCGCACTCTTCTTCAAGGAACACCTCGGCGAGCCGTCTGTGCAGTAACACGCCCGGGATGAGCGAGTCTTCGAGCGAATCCCGCGGATTTTTGCGCGCGGGTGCCGTGGTCGAGTCGCTTTTGACTCGGCCACGATGTTGCAGCAGACGTAGCCGACTCAAAGCGGTCGACCACGGCACCCCCTTTATCCAACAGATCGCACCAACCCCGCCCCACAGGTCTCCCCCGTCGCCTCATCAATCAGCACAAACGACCCCGTCGCGCGGCAATCGTCATACATATCCACGAACAGCGGCGACGCCGCTCGGATGTGAATGTTCGCCACCTCGTTCGGCTGCAACGTCTCGCCCGCCGCTTCATGCGCGAAGGTGTGAATGTTCACCTTCGTCTCGATCCTTGAAACGATCGCAGGTGTGAAGTGCGTGGTGTGCCGCAGCGTGTATCTCTTCCCCGCTTGCATCGGGCTTGGTCCCATCCAGACCACCGTCGCGCCAAGTTCGCGCGTCGAGAAAGGAGCATCGTCATGTTTGGCCAGCATCTCGCCGCGCCCGATGTCGATGTCGTCCGTGAGCGTCAGCACCACCGACTGCGGCGGCCTGCACTCCGTCAGCCGCTGATCCAGAATGCGAATCGAGTCGATCTTCGACGTCCGCCCCGACGACATCGCCATGACGGTATCGCCGACCTTTAGCGTTCCCGCCGCCACCGACCCCGCGAAGCCGCGGAAGTCATGGTCCTCATCACTCGCCGCCGCCGCGCCGCGCGGCCGGATCACATATTGCACCGGGAATCGCGCCGGTCCATCGCTCTCCAGATAGTGCGCCGGCGCGGACTCCAGCAGTTCCAGCAGCGCAGGCCCGCCCGCCTCCATGTACCACGGCGCATTCGCCGAACGATGCACGATGTTGTCCCCGTTGAGCGCGCTCACCGGCACGTACGTCACGTTCGCCCCGTGCAACTCGTGCCGCAGCTTCTCGAACGCCTCGCGCACCTTCAAATACGCCGCCTCTTCCCACCCCACCAAATCCATTTTGTTTACCGCGACGATCAGTTCCTTGATCCCCAGCAGCGCGGCGAGATACGCGTGTCGGTGCGTCTGCTCCTGCACGCCCAGCCGCGCATCCACCAGAATCACCGCGAGATCAGCGTGACTCGCGCCCGTCACCATGTTCCGCGTGTACTGGGCGTGGCCCGGGCAGTCGATCAGAATGAATCGCCGGCTCTCGGTCGAGAAGTACCTGTGCGCCACGTCGATGGTGATGCCCTGCTCGCGCTCCCACCGCAGGCCGTCGGTGAAGAGTGAGAGATCGAGCTTTTCTTCCCCTGCGGTTCCGCTCGCGCCGCCGCCGCGCCGCTTGGTCGCCTGCTCGATCGCCGCGATCTGGTCCGCGAAGACCGCGCGGCTGTCGTACAGCAGCCGCCCGATCAGCGTGGACTTTCCATCGTCCACGGATCCGCACGTGAGCAGCCGCAACAGTTGCACCGGACTCGACATCTAGAAATACCCCTCCCGCTTGCGATCCTCCATCGCCGTCTCGCTTCCCGCATCGTCGATGCGCCCGCCGCGCTCGCTCGTAGTCGCGGCCGCGATCTCGGCGATGATGTCGTGAATAGTGCTCGCCTCAGAAGCGACCGCCGCGCTGCAGGTCATGTCGCCGATGGTTCGGAACCGCACACGCCGCCGCTCCGGTCTGTCCGTCTTCAGCGGCGGGATGAACTTGCCCGTCGGCACGATCTTCCCATCTCTCATCACAACCTCGCGCTCGTGCGAGTAGTAGAGGGCAGGGATGTCGATCCCCTCGCGAGCGATGTACTGCCAGACATCCATCTCCGTCCAGTTGCTGATGGGGAATGCCCGCATGTGCTCGCCCGCGCGGAGCTTCGTGTTGTAAAGATCCCACAACTCCGGCCGCTGCCGGCGCGGGTCCCAACGACCGAAGTCATCGCGGATGGAGAAGATGCGTTCCTTCGCCCGCGCCTTCTCCTCATCCCGCCGCGCCCCGCCGATCAGACAATCGAACTTCAGTTCGCGGACGGCTTCGAGCAGCGTGGGGATCTGCGCCCGATTGCGCGACGGGATGCCGCCACCACCGCCGCCATCTTCCACCGCACGCCCCGCCTGAATCTCGTTCTCCACCAGCCGCACCACCACTCGCTCGCCTAGACGTTCAACGAGTTGATCGCGAAACACCAATGTCTCATCGAAGTTGTGTCCGGTATCGATGTGCAGCAACGGGAACGGGAACGGCCCGGGTCGAAACGCCTTTTCCGCCAGCCGTACGAGCACGATCGAGTCCTTCCCGCCGCTGAACATGAGCGCGGGGCGTTGAAACTCGGCCGCCACCTCGCGCAGGATGAAGATGGCCTCGGCTTCGAGGGTGTCCAGATACGGGGCTTGCGTGGTCGTGGCGGACATGAGCCATGACGATACGGGGGCTCGCAGGAGCGGGGAAGGATCCGATGGAAGCATTCGTGTTGCGAACCCAGTCGGCGGGCTTTCTACATGCCGCACTCCTACCCTTGCTCCCTGCTATCGCACATCGGGCGGTGAGCTTTGCGTTGGACGGCGGCCCTTGTTGGGCTTGCCTGGGGCGCGGAGCTCTGGACCCCGGAGGTTTTTTACATGGCATCTGCAACGAAAGAGAAGAAGGAAGTCTCGAACAAGGTCAAGATCACGGACGCGGGTCCCTGCGCCAAGAGGATCCACATCGAGATTCCGGCTGAAACCGTAACCGAGCAACTCGGCCTTTCGGTGGACACGCTGCTAACGGAGGCCGCGCTGCCGGGTTTCCGCAAGGGCCACGCCCCGCGCCGCCTCGTCGAGCGCAAGTTTGGTTCCACAATTCAGAAAGAAGCGAAGAACCAGCTTGTCGGCCAGGCCTTCAATCAGGCCGTTGAGGACAACAAGCTCCGTGTCATCGGAGATGCGGCCAGCGACATGATTGACAAGATTGAAGTCGTCGAGGGCAAACCGCTGGTGTTCGAAGTCGAGGTTGAGGTCGTTCCCGAGTTCGAGCTTCCCTCGCTGGATGGCATCGACGTTCGCAAGCCCACCTTCAACGTCACCGAGGAGATGGTCCAGCAGGAGCTCGACCGCCTCGCGCTCAATGAGGGCAAGCTGGAGCCGAAGGAAGTTCCCGGCCCCGGCGACTATCTCACCGGGCACGCCGTGATGAAGGACTCGCACGGCAAGACGATTCTGGACATCCACGACGCGGTTGTGCAGATTCCCACATCCGACAAGAACGGCAAGGGCATGATCCTCGGCGTCGTCGTTGACGACTTCGCTTCTCAGTTCGGTGCACCCAAGCCAGGCGAGACCGGTACCGTCAAGACCACGGGCCCCGAGAACCATGAGGACGAACGCGTCCGCGGGCACAAGGTCACCATTACGTTCGCAGTCAAGCGCGCTGACGAGATCATCTCCGCCACCATGGATGATGTCGCCCGTCGCTACGGCATGGAGAACGCGGAGCAGGTCAAGGACGCCGTGAAGCAGCGCATCGACCAGCGGATGCAGGTTGAGCAGCAGTCCGCGATGCGCAGCCAAGTGGCCAAGCATCTGATGGAAAGCGTCGAGATCGAGCTGCCGCAGCGGCTGACCGCCAGCCAGGCCGCCCGCAACCTGGAGCGGTCGCGCATGGAACTGCTCTATCGGGGCGTTGACCAGATGAAGATCGAAGAGAAGATCGGCGAACTTCGCGCCTCCACCGCTGCGGGCGCGGCCCGCGAACTCAAGATGTTCTTCGTACTCGATCGCGCCGCAGAAAAGATGGATGTCAAGGTGAGCGACGCGGAGTTGAACGGCCGCATCGCCCAGATCGCCATCTCCCGCGGCGAGCGTCCCGAGAAGCTGCGCCAGGAGCTGATCAACCGGAACCAGATCGGAACCGTCTACCAGCAGGTTCGCGAGCACAAGACCATGGATGCCATCCTCGCCAAGGCGAAGGTCAGCGAGATGGGCGTTGAGGAATACAACAAGCTCGCTGCCGAGATGAACGAGGGCGCGAAGACCAAGGCCGCTAGCAAGGGCAAGCCGGAAAAGCACGAGAAGGACGAGGACGACAAGCACAAGTCCAAGAAGAAGTGAGCGATCATCGAACGAGAGTTCCAAACCCCCAGGCACTACGCCCGGGGGTTTTTTCGTGGGCGAATCCGCTACACTTTCCAGTTCAAGTGCCGCTACCTTGCCGCTTTGGACAAGGTAGTGCGGGAGTGCAAGTGCGCGTCGCGCACGACCAATCACGGGAGATCCAGCAGTGGCGAAGCGTCGATCAAGCAGTACAAAGAAAGCGAGTGGGGGGCGCAGGCCCAGTAGCTCTGTCATTCCCATCGCACTCTCCCAGATGGCGTGCGTGGAAGATGTCCGCACGAACCGAGCTAAGCAGGTTGCTCTTGCGGACAGAGCCGGCAAGCAGGGCGCGAAGATCTTCTGCACGCAGGAGATATTCACCTCGCAATATTTCTGTCAGAGCGAGGAGCATCGCTTCTTCGCGCTCGCCGAGTCCATCCCTGGCCCAAGCACGGATGCACTCTCGAAGGTTGCGAAGAAATATGGCATGGTCATCGTCGCATCGCTTTTCGAGAAGCGGGCGAGCGGGCTGTACCATAACACGGCCGCGGTAGTTGATGCCGATGGCTCGCTCATGGGCGTGTATCGCAAGATGCACATTCCTGATGATCCGCTGTACTACGAGAAGTTCTACTTCACCCCCGGCGATACCGGATTCAAGACCTGGAACACCAAACACGCCAAGATCGGCGTGCTGATCTGCTGGGATCAATGGTTCCCCGAGGGGGCGCGGCTGACCGCCATGAGCGGCGCAGAAATCCTCTTCTATCCGACCGCGATCGGTTGGCACCCGAAAGAGAAAAAAGAGTACGGCGTGGCACAGCACGACTCGTGGGAGGTGATGCAGCGATCGCACGCGATTGCGAACGGGTGCTATGTCGTTGCGCCGAATCGGATCGGTGTTGAGAAGATTCGGGCTGAGGATGGTTCGATCGTCAATCCTGATGGCATTCAGTTCTGGGGCCAGTCGTTTGTCTGCCAGCCCAACGGGCAGATCGCCGCGCGGGCTTCGGTGGACAAGGAAGAAGTCATGGTCGTAGATTGCGATCTCGCCAAGGTCGAGTTCGCCCGAACACATTGGCCGTTTCTCCGCGATCGCCGCATCGATGCTTATGGCGATATCACCAAGCGTTGGCGAACTGACGGAGTGACGGAGTGATCAAGCGCGCGCTCAAGACGTTGGAGGGCACGCCGCTGGCGAAGGGCTTCACCTTTCCCGCAGAATGGGAACGGCAGGTGGCGACGTGGTTTTCGTGGCCGCGGCCGGAGGGGATTTCGTTTCCCGGCAAGTACCACACGGTTCCCGCGAATATCGCAGCGATCATCCGCGAGATCGCGCCGCGGCAGGGCGTTCGCATCAATGTGCCGAACGCGAACTGGCAGCGGATCGTGACGGAGCAGTTGATCGAGGGTGGTGTGACCAAAAAGTTCCTGCCGCAGATTCCGGAGAGTCAGGAGGATGCGGAGGAATCTCCGGATCGCAAGGCACGCATTCAGTTTCATTTCATTCCGACCAATGAATCGTGGTGCCGCGATCACGGGCCAGCGTTTGTCGTGCGCAAAGTGGGCGCGAAGCGAGAGCGGGCGATTGTCGATTGGGGCTTCAACGCCTGGGGCGGCAAGTATCCACCCTTTGATTCTGACGATGCAGTGCCCACTCGCATCGCCGAGGAATACGCGGCTGCGAAGTCAATCACCGGAATCTTCTATCCAACGCACGCGAAGGGTGGTGGCGAGGGTGTTGCAGATGGAAAGCAAACTCGGCCTGCAAAGGATGTGGCGCGGCGGATTGTGATGGAGGGTGGTGCTGTCGAGTTCAACGGCCGCGGGACGCTGCTGACAACGGAGTCCTGCCTGCTCAATAAGAACCGTAATCCCGGCATGTCCAAGTTGGAGATCGAGACGGCTCTCAAGGAGTGGTACGGACAGAAACACATCCTCTGGCTCGGGGATGGCATCGCGGGCGATGATACCGACGGTCACATCGACGACCTGGCGCGATTCCTAGATCCCACCACGATCGCCGTAGCGATCGAGGGGGACAAGAAGGATGACAACTATCCGATTCTCTATAAAAACCTCCGGCACACACTCGCGCTGCGGGATCAGGATGGCAAGCCGTTCCGCATCGTCATCCTGCCGATGCCGCGGCCGTTGATTCATGATGGTCAGCGCCTCCCCGCGACCTATCTGAACTTCCTGTTTGTGAATGGTGCGATGCTCGTTCCGACGTTCCGCGACCGACGCAATGACCGCATTGCGCTGCAGACTCTTCAGACTGCGGTGCCGACACACAAGGTGATTGGGATCGACTGCACGGAACTCATTTGGGGGTTGGGTGCGATTCACTGTCTCACGCAGCAAGAGCCAGCGTGACAGCCGTCCGTGCGCGGGATGGAATCAGGGCTTGCCGCCGGGAGCGATCTACGCAGCCAATCGCACATCGCTATCCGTCGCCGCGTCTGCCAACTGCTTCGCGACGGAGTCAAACCGCTCCTCGGTTGCCAGAAACGCACCGACGATGTCCGGATCGAAGTGTCGCCCGCTCCCCGCGAGGATGGTCTCACGCGCCTGTGCGTGCGTTTGTGAGTTCTTGTAGACCCGCGCGGAGCGGAGCGCGTCGTAGACATCCGCGAGCGCAACGATGCGAGCGCACAGCGGGATGCTCGTGCCGGAGAGGCCTCGAGGATATCCGCTGCCATCCCACTTCTCATGATGGCAGAGCGCGATGTCTCGCGCCATGGACAGGAACTTCGCTTCTGGGAACTCCTTGAGCGCGGCGCCAAGCGTCTCGGCTCCGATCAGCGTGTGCGACTTCATCACCTCGAACTCCGCGGGCATCAACCGGTCGGCCTTCAGCAGGATCGCGTCGGGGATGCCGACTTTTCCGATGTCGTGAAGCGGGCTGGTGGCGTAGATGAGCCGGCAGAACTCCGGGTCCACGATCGGAGCGAACCGCGGGAGATGAGAGAGATACAACGCGAGAATTTGGCAGTACTGCCGCACGCGCTCGAGGTGCGAGCCGGTGTCACTATCGCGGCTCTCAGCAAGTTTGGCCATGCCGAAGATCATCAGGTCGCGCGTTTCCAGCGAGGTGATGCGCTCGGCAACCCCGAGTCGCACGGAGAGTTCCACTGGGTCAAATGGCTTGGTGAGAAAGTCATCCGCTCCTGCACGCAGCCCCTCGACCAGATCACCCCGGCCGGAACGGGCCGTGAGCAGAATGATGAACACATAGCGAGAGAGTCCGGAGGCGCGTGCTTGCTTGCAGAGTTCCGGGCCGTTCATGTGCGGCATTTCCCAGTCGGAAATCAGCACGCGTGCGTTGCCGTGTTGCAGCAGCGCAAGGGCTTCGCGACCGTTCACGGCGCACTCAACGCTGTGCCCATCCGCGAGGAGCGACTCACGAAGTAGTTCCAATGCGATCGGATCATCATCGGCGATGACAATGTTCATGCCGCCCTCTCCGAAGCTGCGACGGCAGCGACGTGTTCAGATGGCAGCGGCTTGGATGCGTTTGGGTGTGGGTTGGTCGTGGGTTCAGTGTTCAGGGCAATGGTTGCGGCCGAAATGGCTAGAACAAGTTCATCCAGCCGTCCTGCAAGCTGGGCGGCCAGCAGTTTCATAGCCTCAAGATCGTTCTGTTTGGCCGCCATCTCGAGAGCAAGTGCGGTGGCAGCGAGCTGCTTTGCGCCGATGTTGCCTGCGCCACCCTTGAGCGTGTGTGATGCGAGTGCGGCGCGCACCGTGTCTCCGTGGTCCACCGCTTCGCGGCAATCGGAGAGAGTAGCACGGGAGAGTGTTGCGAACTTGTCCAGAATGCTCAGCATCAGAGAAAGCTTGCCCCGACAGCGTGTTCGAAGGTCATCCAGATCGAGCACCAGAAGATCAGCGGCGGGGATCTGCGCAGGCGTGGCGGTGGTGGATGCCGGAGCACTGTCTGAGTTGTGGAAGGCGGAAATCGCCGGAGCGCCGATTGAAACGGGGAGTGCCATGTTCGCCAGAACACTTGGTTCGGCCGTGCAATATCGCTGGATCGCCGCGATCATTGCGTCCGGGTTGAGCGGCTTGGTGAGGTAGTCGTCCATCCCAGCGGAGAGGCAGCGTTCCCGATCGGGGGGAAGCGCGTTCGCTGTGAGCGCGATGATCGGGATGTGGAACTTGCCGGCAGCATCGGGCTTACGCATGGTTACCTTGCCCGCACGTTCCGCCTCGCGGATCTCCTTGCTGGCTTCGAAGCCGTCCATCTCGGGCATCTGGCAGTCCATCAGCACGGCGTCATAGCGACCGGTGAGCACTTCCTCGACGGCTTTACGCCCGTTGGGGGCGACGAAGCACAGGTACCCGGCGTCCGAGAGGAGTTCCGTCGTAATCGTCTGGTTCACGTCGTTGTCTTCAGCCACGAGGATTCGTGTTTGGAAGGCGCCAGCCAACACGGAGCGGGCTGTGGATGTGTTGGCCACCGCGGGCGGGGCATTGGTCGGTTTGCGGCACGCGGCAACCGCAGCGACAATCGCGTCCAGCAGGTCCGAGTCCGTCACCGGTCGGCGCACCCAGGTGGAAACGCCGGCGCTCCGCAGATGTTTGGGTTCCAGCGTTGCTTCGTCGTCCGCGTCCAGGAGGACAAGCAATGCACTGTGGTCCGCACGAGTGTCCGAGGACAATCGATGCGCCATCTCAATCGACTGCCCCAGCGTCGGCGTGCTGAGAATGATGAGATCAAACGGCGAGGTGCCGCCGTGCGCACCGAGCGCGAGTGCAAGCCCTGCCTCATCCGTCCCTGCCACCTGATGCCGAAACTTCCATCCACCAAGCAGTTCGGGAATCGTGGAACGCTCCTGCTCGTTGTCGGTGAGCAGCAGCACCCGATAGTCCTGCAACCGCTTCTCGCTGGCGCGATCGGCCGCGCTTTGGTCCTCGGGCACGAGAAAAGGAACCGTGCACCAGAACGTCGAGCCGTTTCCCGGCTCGCTAGAGACGCCGATCTGCCCGCCCATGATGTCAACGATGCTTTTGCAGATCGCAAGGCCGAGGCCCGTGCCGCCGTAGCGGCGCGTGGTCGAGGCATCCACCTGCGAGAACGACTTGAAGAGGCGGTCGACCCGCTCGGGTGGAATGCCGATGCCCGAGTCCGTCACAGTGAAGCGAATCACTGCGATGTTGTGATCCCGCGACTCGGGCGTCGCGCGTACCAGAACGCCTCCCTCGGAAGTGAACTTGATCGCGTTGGAGATCAGATTCAGCATCACCTGACGCAAACGCGTCGGGTCGCCGCGAACGATCCGCGGCAGCAGAGGCGAGACCTCGCAGGAGAGCGAGATCTTCTTCTCTTCGACCCGCTTCACGAACATATCATTCAACTCCGAGCAAAGCCCGGCAATGTTGATGTCGATCGTCTCCAGTTCCATCTTGCCCGCGCCGAGTTTGGAGTAATCCAGAATGTCGTTGATGAGCGAGAGCAGCGTGCTGCCCGCGACGGAAGCCATTCGGGCGTAGCGAGACTGGCGGACATCCAGATTCGTCCGATCCAGCAGTTCCAGTGCGCCGACGACGCCGTTCAGCGGGGTGCGAATCTCATGGCTCATGTTGGCGAGGAACTGGCTCTTGGCGGTGGAGGCCGCTTCTGCGGCGGCAGATGCTTCTTCGAGTTCCACAGTTCGCCGCGCGAGTTCCCGCGCCTGCTCGCCGAGCTTCTGGTTTGCTTCCAGAATGTCAGCGTGGTAGGTCTTCAGCCGGTCGTCGGCTTCTTTCCGAGCCGTGATGTCGCGCTGGATGGCGAAGAACTGCACCAGTTCGCCCTGCTCATTTCGGATTGGTTCCAGATCAAGAGTGCACCAGTACTTGCGCCCGCTCTTGGAAAAGCCGACGATCTCCTCGCGCATGCGCTTGCCGTCCTTGAATGCCTGCTGCACGCTGCGAAGCTGAGATTTGTCCGCGCCTGGGCACTGGAACATCGCCAGGGGCGATGTGCCACGCACTTCGTCGAGCCCGAAGCCGGTCAGCCGAACGAAGCCATCGTTGGTCCACTCGATGTTGCCTTGCGCATCGGTGATGAGGACCGAGTTGTCGGTCTTGGATGCCACGAGCGCGAGCTTGCGTTGCTCATGCTCGGATGCTCGTACGGCTGCGGTCATCACCTCTGCGATTGCCCGCGCCCGTCGATGCGTGCGTGATGCAATGGCTACGCACACCAATCCGGCGGCGAATACCGCACCAACGGAGATGCCCACGAGTATCCACAGCCCCTTGTACAGCGCGCTGGCGCTGTCGGTGATGTATGCACCAAGCGCCATGTGGATGCGATCCATTCCCGCCGCGTATTTCTGCTTGAGACCAACGTACTCCTCGCCTGAGAGCTCTCTGCGTGCCTTCAGCGTGTTGCCACCTCGCGCCAGATCAAATGCACGCCGCTCGATCGCGATTGACCAGTCAGTAACATCGTCCATTTCCTTGCCGCCCTCGCGCAGATACACATCGGGCGCTATGAGCGCGAGTTCGTGGAACGACTCTGCGAGCAGCTTCTGGTGCTCCTTGTACCGGTTCTCCCAGGTGGCCTCTCCCGTGGCGGCGCCCATTTGGGCGGACATTGTCATAGACTCGTTCAGATTGCGGATCGCGCCGGTGAGTTCCTGCAATCGCATCTGGTCGTTGCGAATGTTCGACAAGTGCCTTTGTACTTCTGTCAGTGTCCACCCGATGCAGGTGAGCAAGCACGCCGCGCCGGCGAGAACGGCGAGTACGATCCCGAAGGGTGGGCGTGAACTCGGTGCGCGTGCGGTGACGGGAATGTTCGTGTCTTGCTGCATGGGAGGCCAGTTAGGATCGGCCATCGGACGGTCGTCATTCTCCCGACCCATTCGATGTATGATGTTTTCGGTCATGTGCCGATGGGTACAAGGAATCGCGTTGTGTTATCGGCCCGATGATGCGACAGTTGTCCCGGTGCTGCCAACTATTTCTTTCCGGTCGTACGGCAGATATGCCGGACAGAGGTGATCCATGACTCAGAGCGGGCGTTCAGCGTTGTTCGGTAAAATCATCGGGATGGTGCTCGTTCTCGCGCTCCTGGGGGTGGCGTATTCCTTCAAGCTCATACCCAGCAGCGGCTCTTCCGCCACTTCGACTGCCGACCACACCTCCGTCCCGCCGCCAGCCCAGCGTGCGGAGCGACCGCCAACACGTACCCCCGAGCCCGGTCAGCGAGAACCGGCATCGAAGTCAACTGACACTTTGTCTGTCCCGACCGCTGATGTGCAGGAGATTCGGGTCGGATCCTGGAACATCGAGTGGCTTGGCAAACCCGAGGATCGCAGCGGTGCCGGGCAGGGGGTTGCGCAGGACCCATCCGATCTCGCGGATCTGATCGTGACCTCTCGAGTTGCGGTGCTTGGCGTGTGCGAAGTTGTCAGCAACATCTCGGGTCGGCCGATCCGCAGCCGCGAGCTTGAGTCCACCATCGACTCGATCAAGAAAAAGACCGGCGATGTGTGGCAGTATGTGCTCTATCCCGGGCGGAATGATGGAGATCAGCTCACCGGAGCGATGTGGAATCCGAGAGTTGTAACAGCCGAAACGGCGTCGGATCAACCGTTTGATACCGCGAAAGACACTCCTTGGGCGGTGCCCGTCGGCCGCGGCCGTAGTTCTCAGGGCTCCGGTCTCTTCAATCGTCCGCCGCACGCGATGAAGTTCTCCGCCGGCAAGGGAAAAACCGACTTCGTCGTGGTCGTGCTGCATCTCAAGGCGGACTATAACGGAGACTTCGCTCAGCATCGCAGGGAAGAGGCCGATGTGCTCGTCTCCGCCCTGCCCGCGGTTCGCAAGCAGTTCCACGATGAAGATATTCTGCTCGTCGGCGACACCAACTGCACCGGCGACCACGAGCCCGCGATCATCGCGCTTGAAAAAGCTGGATTCTTCGACCTCAACGCC
>JBKJOD010000259.1:0-2620 GCA_046593245.1 Phycisphaerales bacterium | reverse complement strand
TCCGGCTACTCCGAGCAGAGCGAGCCCGCATAAAGCGAGTTTGGTTGCAATGGTGTCCATCGGAGCAAACCCGAACGCATTGTAGCCGCGAGTTTTCAATAATCAGTGAAAGTCTGGATTCGCCTTGCTATCGTTCTCCGATGAACCCGTTGGCCCCGACATCGTCAGATCGTCCCTCGATTGTCAGCACTTCCGACGAGTTGGACGCCATCCGCGACAAAGTCGCCCGCGGCGAGCGCCTGACCATCGAAGATGGCGAACTCCTGTTCGCCACGCCGGACATCTGGTCCGTCTGCGAAATGGCGGACGGTGTTCGCCGCCGTCTGCATGGGGATGTGGCGTATTACAACATCAATCGGCACCTGAACTACTCGAACGTGTGCGCGCTCTCGTGCAAGTTCTGCGAGTTCTACAGGAAGAAGGATGAGCCGGGGTCGTACACACGCGATATGGAGTATGTGAAGGAGCAGGTGCGCGAGGCCGTGGAGGGTGGCGCGACGGAGATGCACTCGGTCGGCGGGCTGCACCCGTATCTGCCGTTCAGCTACTACACCGATCTGTGCTCGACCATTCGCGATGAAGCGCGGCGGCTGGGCTCGGAGCTGCACGTCAAGGCCTTCACGGCGGTGGAGGTGGTGCATCTGGCGCGGATCGCGAAGGTGTACAAAGGGGCGACGATGCAGGGGCCGGAGGGGCAGGAGGCGCGGCGGGAGGGCATTCGCTGGGTGCTCTCGCAACTGAAGGAGGCCGGCCTGGGCTCGCTTCCTGGTGGCGGCGCGGAGGTGTTTGACGATCGCGTGCATGATGAGGCGTATAAGGGCAAGATTCGCTCCGATGTGTGGCTGGATGTCCACGCGGTGGCGCACCAGCTTGGACTGAACACGAACGCGACGATTCTGTACGGGCACATCGAGCAACGCCGCGAGCGGCTGGTGCATATGGACATGCTGCGGAAGGCGCAGGATGAGGCGTTGCAAGAAGTGACGAAGAGACGGAGTGACAGAGTAACGAAGTTGGAACCGGGAGCGATTGCTTCGTCAATTGGTCACTGCGTCACTTCGTCACTTCGCGGCTCGTTCCAGACCATCATTCCCCTCCCCTTCTTCCCCGACGGCAGCGAACTCGAGCATCTTCCCGGCCCGGGCGGGCTAGAAAATCTCCGCACGCTCGCGATCGCGCGGCTGATGCTCGACAACTTCCCGCATGTCAAGGCGTTCTGGATCATGCAGACTTTGCCGATGGCGCAGCTGATGCTCCAGAGCGGCGCGGACGACATCGACGGAACCATCGTCTGGTACGACATCACCAAAGTCGGCGGGGCATCGACGCATCAGGAGGTGACTGTCGGCAAGCTGACGAAAGCGATCCGTGATGCGGGATTCAGGCCGGTGGAGCGAGACACGCTGTATCGGCGGGTGGTGAGGGATGCGAAGGATGGGCGGAAGTGGTCGGTCGCGTGAAAGTCGAGTCCCCAATGAGCAAGCGTGCATTGTCGGAAGTGTGCCCGATGCATGGAAACCCGCGGCATACGCCGCTCGGCTCTGAATGGGCGACATACGCTCTACTCGATTGAGCGCCCTCACCTCACAGCCAAAGCACGACCCCTACGCCGCGATTCGTGAACCGAACTATCGGTACTTCGCTTCCGGGTGGGTATTTGCGAGCATGGGCCTGCAGATGCAGGGGACCGCGCTGCTGTGGGAGGTGTATGAGAAAACCCACGATCCCTTCTCGCTCGGGTTGGCATCGCTCGCCCGCGCCTTGCCGGTGCTGCTGCTCGCGCTTCCCGCAGGGGCGATCGTTGATCTGGTGGATCGCAAGAAAGTGCTGATCGGCACGCAGATTGCGTTCGCGTGCGCGAGTGTGGCGCTGACGCTCGGCTCGTACTCAAACGTGAGCATCTGGTGGATCTACATACTCGTCGGACTGACGGGCTGCGCGCGGGTGTTCAACGGGCCGAGCCGGTCGTCGCTGCTGCCGCAGATTGTGCGGCCGGAACACTTCCACAACGCCGTGACCTGGAACAGCGGGATGTTCCACCTCTCCGCGACTGCGGGGCCGTTCGCCGCGGGTGGCTTGATCTACTACACATCGCGGCTGGGCATGGGCGTGGATGCGCAAGGCGTTGCGCACGGGGTCGCGTGGCCGGTATACGCCATCGCGGGTGCGAGTTGCCTGTGGTTTGCGATGGCGTGTACCTTTGTGAAGCCGTATGAAGACATCGGCTCCGCCGCGCGGCGGGCGACCGGCGGAGTGCTCCAGGCGATCCGGCCCTCCGTGTTGCTGCCGGGCATGCTCGAAGGGGCACGGCATGTGTGGCGCGAGAAGACTGTCTTTGGTGCGCTCGCGCTGGATCTGCTCGCGGTGCTGCTGGGTGGGGCGACCGCGCTGATGCCGGTGTACGCGAAAGACATTCTGCATGTCGGGCCGATCGGGCTTGGCGCGCTGAAGGCGATGCCGTTTGTCGGCGCGCTGGTGATCTCGCTCATCATCGCACACCGCCCGCCGTTTGAGAAGGCGGGTCGGGCGCTGCTGTATTCGGTCGCAGGATTCGGGTTGTGCACCATCGCGTTCGGATTCTCAACGAGCTTCTGGCTTTCGCTGGGGTTGCTGTTCACCC
>JBKJOD010000225.1:0-5805 GCA_046593245.1 Phycisphaerales bacterium | reverse complement strand
TCGGCCTTCTCCGGGGACTTCTCCATCTCCTTGGCGATGCTGAACGGCCGGGTGTGGTTGATGAACAGGTCAATCTGCCCGGCAAGCGAGGTGCCTTGCATCAGCGCCTCGTCCATGCGAGCGTTCTCCCATTCGGCTTTGGCTTGCTGGAACGTCTTGCTGGCCATCTCGCGGAAGTTGAAGACGGAGCCATCGGGAATGATGAAACTCGTCCAGTCCGCGCCGCTGTCGGGGTTGCTGGACAGGTCAATCTCGGGCAGTTTGCCGCCGAAGTACTTCTCCACCATGTTGCCCACGCGGCTCGCGCAGTTGCCGATGCCGTTGGCCAGATCGGAGTTGAAGACTTCCACGAACTTCACGTATGAGAAGTCCGCATCCGTCTCGCGCAGCGGCCCCTGCGTCAGTAGATACCAGCGCAGCGCATCCAGCGTGTAGCGGTCGATATACGCCTGCAGCAGCGGCAGATCGATGAAGTTGCCCAGTGTCTTGGACATTTTCTTGCCTTCGCTGATCCAGAACGAGTGCGCGTACACGCACTTGGGCGTCTCAAGCCCGAGCGCCATCAGCAGCGCGGGCCAGATCACCGCGTGGAACCACAGAATCTCCTTACCGATCGCGTGAACCTCCGCGGGCCAGTACTTCGCGCGGCTCGCGGGCACGCCCTGTTCCGCCGCCGCAGCGGCGTCCGCCACGCCGATCGCGCTCGTGTAGTTCAGCAGCGCATCGATCCACACGTATGTCACATGCCCCGGCGCACCGGGGATCGGAATGCCCCACGAGAAGTTCGTCCGGCTCACCGGCACATCCTGCAATCCATCCTTCAATCGCCCGAGCACCTCGTTGAATCGCGCCGCCGGTCGAACGAAATCGGGATTGGCCGCAAAGAACTTCTCCAGCGCGGGCTGCCACTTGCTGAGCTTGAAGTAGTAGTTCTTCTCCTTCGCTCGCACCAAGGGCTTGCCGTTGAACGCGATGAAGTTCTTCTCGCGTGCGGTGTTCTCGGGGACGTACTCCTCCTGTCCCTCGTCGTACCACCCCTCGAACTCGCCGAGGTAGACATCGCCCGAGGCGATCAGCTTCGTCAGCGCGGCCTGCACCTGCTTGGTATGCCGCGGCTGGGTGGTCCGAATGAAATCATCATGGCTGGAACCGATCAGCTTCATCGCGGCCTGAAAGTGGGCCGCGTTCTCGTCGGCGAGCTGTTGCGGCGTCACGCCCTTGCTCGCGGCGGATTTCTCCACCTTCTGCCCGTGCTCGTCCGTGCCGGTCAGGAAAAAGACATCGCGCCCCATCAGCCGCGCAAAGCGGGCCGCGGCGTCCGCCACCGTCGTGGTATAGCAGTGCCCGATGTGCGGGCGGTCGTTCACGTAGTAAATGGGGGTCGTGATGTAGTACGGCGTGGGATTGGACATGGGTGGATCAGTGTAGAAGCGGGAAAATGCCGGATGGTGGGTGTTCGGTCCGAAAACGTCGAAGACCGAACGCCGGGCGGCCGATGACGTACCAAGTGGGTGGACGGTGCGTTCTGGCCGCTCATCTACTATTCATTGGGCCAATGCACGGACGTGCACAAGGTTCGGGAGCCGCGCGTCCACGCGACTGCTGACATCGCGACAGAGCAAGTTTCGACATTGGAGGTTGGATCATGCGTCAACATCTGCACCGCAACTCGACACTGACAATCTCCTGCGTCGCCATGCTCGCGCTGGCCGGAACGGCGATGGGTCAGAACGCCCTGGGTGACGGGCGCAAGCTGGACAACAACTTGAACGCCTCGCAGGGGCGCGTCAACCCGCGCTCCACCGGCGTCTCCGAACAGGTGCGATACAACAACGCCGTCATCTATGGCACGGCCCCCGGCGGCAAGTCCTTCCAGGGCTCCATCGGCTCGCGGGCGACCGACCAGTTTGGCGGCTCGCTTGGCTCGGACACGCTGTACAACTTTCGGCGCGACTCATTCACCAGCGGCCTCGCCGCCGAGGGCGTGCGCGGCTCCGACGCCCTGCGCTACCAGTTCGCGCTCACCACCGGGCAGAACATTCCCGGCTTTCTGGGCAACGCATCCATCTCCGTTCCCCGCACCGGCACGGTGTCCACAGGAGCCACCAGCAGCGCGCTCCGATCCACTTCCGACTTCGTCACCGGCCAGTCCTACCGCCCAACGCTTGTGGGTATGCGCCACGATGAACTCGGCGCGGAATACACCGCCAAGGCCTCGCCCCTGCTCGGCGTCGCGTGGGTGAAAACGGGCGAGAGCCCGTTGGGAAACACCCTCGCGCCGGCCCCTGCGAGTGTTCCCGTCAATGTGCCCGCGATCCCGGGGGTGCCGCAGCTCAACCCGGCGGACGCGAAAAATCCCGCGTCATCATCCGCCTCCAGACTGTCTGACCGGCCCCAGTTCAGCCCGTTTACCGGTCTGGAATCCACTGCTCGTGGCGTGCAGAACGCGCTCGACCGCCCCGGTGCGGTCGATCTCCGCGTGCAACTCGACGGCGCGCCAAGCCGCAGCGTCGTTCACAACCAGTTGATCAATCGCATGCGCGACGGTTTTCCCGAAAAACCCGCCGCCAAATCCGGCGAGGGCGCCAGCGAGGTCGTGACCTTCGAGATGCAGATGGATCGTCTGCATCGCATGCTCTCGGGAGAACCGGAGCCGGAGAAGAAGTCGCTTTCCGGACGCGCCCCGGACGGTTCGACGCTGATCCCGCCCCGCACCGCCGATCCCAAGGCCGTCGCCGCGTCTGCTGCGACACCCAAGCCCTCCGGTGTGATAGATAAAGACATCAACGGCAAGTCCATCGACTCCACGCTGGAAGCACTCACGCCCGATTTCCTCCGCGCCGTGAAGAAGGTGCAGGAAAAGAAACTCGAACACTTCGTCGAGCCAGCGCCCGCCGCTGGGCCGGACATTTCCAATGACCCGGAGACCTATCGCGGCCAGATGCGAGAAGGCGAGAAGCTGCTCGCGGCCGGGCGTTTCTTTGATGCCGAGGATCACTTCATCCGCGCCATCGCGTGCTCACCGCGTGATCCGATGGCCCGGGCCGCACGTCTGCACGCCCAGATCGGCGCGGGTCTGTACCTCTCCGCCGCCACCAACCTCCGCGCCTTGCTCACCGGCCATCCGGAAATGGTCGCCACCCGCTACGCCGAGAACCTGCTCCCAACGCCCGAGCGCGGCAAGGTGATCGTCGAGCAACTCGTGGAACAGGAGCGCAAGAGCGAAAGCGCACTCGGGCGCGACTCCGCCCTGCTCATCGCCTACATGGGCTATCAACGGGGTGATACCACACTCGTCACCGGCGGCCTTGAGAACTTCTCCAAACGCATCGCTCCGGACACTTCTGGCGACCCGGATCGGGTGCTGCTGAAACTACTTCTGGCAACCTGGACCGCGAAGTAGTAAGATCCCCAGATAAGGGTGGTTAACTACCTATGCTTCCTGGATGGCGCAGGGAGCATTGTCGTTTTGCGGTGAAGGATCAGCTTCGAGTGGGTCTGCTGCAGACTGATGAATACGATTGGCCGAGTGACGTTCCACGGACGGAGCGGTTCAGGGGGCCAAATGTTGACCGAACAGTTTGCTGACAAAACCACGCCGCAGGTGCCGGGGCCACCGGCCGAGCCGCCCGCGTTGGACCTTTCGGATATCACTTCCGCCATGGACGGCCCACCCAACATCAGTTCGGAAACCGAAGCCGACTGGGGCGCGCGGATGCGCGACTTCCTGACCGACGGAAGCGTGGCCGCGCTCTGCGATGAACTGGCACGCTTGATGGGCGTGCCGGTCTGGCTGCGCGATCAGGGTGGCGAGGCGATCATTCCGGTCTGGAGCGATGAGGGCGGCAGCGGGAACGCGCCGGTGGGCGTGGGCCATCCGTGGTCGTTCGTGCGCGAGCCGATCGCGCGCAAGCGGGCCTTCGAGCAGGTAAAGCTGGCGGATGATGCGAGCGTCGAGACGCTCGCGGTGCCCCTCCGGATTTCCACGGGTGTGCTCGGCGCGATCGTGACGTGCCTGCCCCGCGCCATGATGTCCGCGAAGGTGGAGACCAGCGAGGCGATGCGTTTGCAGTCGATCCGGCGAGCACTGCTGCTGCTGGCGTCGAGCGTGTGCGATGTCTGCGAGGCACAGGTCGCGCTCAAGAAGCGCGTCCGCGAACTGGACACGCTCTATCGGCTCAGCTCACTGCTCACGGCCGAGGGTGGCGCGGAGGACCTGCTGCACGAAGCGCTCGACCTTGCGATGCAGGTGCTGCGCGTGGAGGCGGGAACCATCGCGGTATACGAGGACTCCGGCACGCAGACCCCCGGCGAGCGCCTTCCCGTGGTCCAGGCGTCGCGCGGCCTCAGCCCGGAGTGGCTTGCCGACACCGGCGCGCTCGGTGCCGGCGGCGAGCTGCGCCGGCGTGCCCTCGCCGGCGAGATCATCGGCGTGGAAGACCTCACCACCGATCCGCGTATCACCGACCACGAGCGTGCGGCCCACGAGGGTGTGCGGGCCATGCTCTGCACCGGGCTGATTGATCGCGGTGCCCCGGTGGGCGTGATCCGCCTTTTCACACGCCAGCCGCGCGTGTTCACGGAGCAGGAGGGCGAACTCCTCCGCGCCATCGGCGAGCATCTGGCCAGCGGCATCACCACCTCGCGCCTCCGCCGCTTGCGCGTGGCCGATGAGCAGATCCAGCGCCAGGTGCGTCTGGCGGCGGATGTGCAGCGCCGCATGTTGCCGCGCAGTCTGCCGCAGATGAAGCCCTTCGATGTCGCGGCCCACTACGCCCCAAGCTTCGAGCTCGGCGGAGACTTCTACGACTTCATGGAGCTCGGTGGGCACCTGGGGATTCTCATCGGCGATGTGGTGGGCAAGGGCGTGGCCGCCGCGCTCTTGATGAGCTCGGTGCGATCTTCCATTCGCGCCCACGCGCAGGACCTCTACCACATCGACGAGGTGCTCAGTCGCACCAACAAGGCGCTCAGCGCCGACACGCTGGACAACGAGTTCGCGACGGTGTGGTACGGCGTCGTGGATCCGCAGTCGCTCCGGCTGACGTATTGCGGCGCGGGGCACGACTGGCCTCTGCTGGTCCGAATGCCCAAGCATCGTCCGGTTGAAGATAAGGACGTGCAGCGCCTCACGGCCGACGGCATGGCCCTGGGCATCGACCCGCACCAGAAGTATCCCAAGGGCATGTTCCAGATGGAGCACGGCGATGTGCTCGTTGCATACACAGACGGTCTGCACGACGCGACCAACTTCGACGGCAAGCGCTACGGCGGCACGCGCCTTCGCAAGGCGCTCGTGGACCTCTTGATCGCCGAGCCCGCCGCCAGCGCCTCTCGAATCGTCGATCACGTCATCGCTCAGGTGCGCCAGCACACCGGGATGAACAAGCGGATCGACGATATCACGATCGTCGTCATGCGCGTCGGCTGATCATCGCTTCCTCGCCACCACCTCATACACCGGTGGACACACGATGAATCTCGTCTCGTCCCGCTCGATGCTCGCCAGCTCGCCCAGCGCCTCGTCGCATTGCGATTGCGTGATCGAGCCCATTGCCACCAGTTTGGGTGCAAAGGTGCGCCACCATGTCAGCGGCCAGGCCAGCATCGGGTCGCGGGTACCGTCCTCGCGCACGCCGCCGCGGGCCATGCGCTGATGGACCTGCATGTGGCGGACCTCGAAGTTATTCTTGATGAGTAGCGCGGGCAGGCGGCCGACAATGTCCGGATCACCGCCACGCGTGCGCCACGACGCGGCCGTCGCGGCCACAAGCACATCGTGTGCCGCCGAACGCGGCGCGGTCG